>JANPDZ010000600.1:0-8386 GCA_031431735.1 Acidobacteriota bacterium
CTGCACGAGCCCCGAAAAATCCCAAGCGTCGCTGAATTCATCCGAAGGCTGATGATAATTTAGCGAATTGTAAGCATCAAACTGCTGCCGGCCCCAACCTTCGGGTTTGCCGACAAAATCATCGCCGGCTTCCATATTGAGCGACGGAATGCCAACCTTTGCAAATGGAAAATGATCCGAACGGAAAAACAAACCTTGTTCGGGTTTGTTGTCCGGCACAAGCTTCAAGCCGCGTTCTTTGGCAACTTTTTCGACAATTTCCCGTAAAGAAGACCGTTCTACACCAAGCGCGCTAAAACTTCCGACGCGGCCTAATATGTTGACCGAATCGAGATTGACATTCGCCGCCGTCTTTTCGACCGGATAAATCGGATGTTTGGAATACCAATCCGCGCCGAGCAGTCCTTGCTCTTCGGCGGTTGTCAAAAGAAAAACCGACGAACGTTTCGGACGCTGTTTCACCGGCAATTTTGTGATCGCTTCGGCTATTCCTAAAACCGAAGCTACGCCGGTCGCATTATCGAGCGCGCCGTTGTAAATGTTATCGCCTTTATCATTCGGCAAACCGACGCCGAGGTGATCCCAATGCGCCGAATAAACGACATATTCATTCTTTAAACTTGCATCGCTGCCTTCGATAAAACCGACGACATTGTTTGAATCAACGCGTTTTAGCTGGCTTTTTAATTCGACGTTGGCGCGAAGATTTAATTTCACGGGCTTGAAATCTTTTGACTTTGCCATATCGCGCATTTCGTCCAGATCTTTTCCGGCTTGTCTGAAAACTCGCCGCGCCGTGTCTTCCGTCATCCACGAACGCATTTGCAGATAAGGCGTTTGATCCTGTGCAGTTCGCGCAATATCATACCGCCAATTGCCATTTGAAGTGCGGACGACTTGCCAACCGTAACCGGCGGATTCGGTCGTGTGAATCAAAATTACGCCGGCCGCGCCCATCCGTGCCGCTTGTTCGAATTTGTAGGTCCAGCGTCCGTAATATGTCAACGCCTTTCCGCCAAAACGATCCGGATCACTACTCGTCGGTGGCGGATCGTTGACCATTATTACAAGCACTTTTCCGCGATAATCATCCTTATCGCCCTTGTAATCGTTCCATTTCTGTTCTGCCGCATCAATTCCGTAACCGACAAACATCATCTCGGCATTAATATTGACGTTTTCAGTCTGCGCGCCGGTAAAAGCGACAAATTCATCGCCGAAATTATAGCTCGAAAGATTACTTCCGTTGAAAATATTGAGTTTCGTAGTTGGTTCGGCTTTGACCGCAACAAGCGAAACTGGTTGAAAATACGAGCCGTTGTTTCCTGCCTTGATGCCGAGTTTCTGCAATTGCATCGCAGCATATTTTGCCGCCAGTTCGCCGCCGCGACTGCCCGGCGCACGGCCTTCAAAACCGTCATCTGATAAAAACTTGACGGTTGATTTTAGTTCCTGTTCATTAAAAAGATTCGTGTAATTGTTTTTTTGCGCCAACGTAAAAGAACAAAGCAAGCACAAAGCAATAAATGATTTAACGATATTTTTGATAATCATATTTTTTACAAAGTTATTCATAGATTCGAGAAAAACCGCAATCGTTACAAACAAGTTGGCGTTTCGGTTTCGCAAGCTGCATTCCGAAAACCATCAAAACGCTTTTGATTCCAAGTGTTTCGCGTTTGACAAACAGGTCGCGGCTTTGGCATTTTTCACATTCGCCGTAACCTGCATCAAATTCTTCAGATTCTTCAATAATTTCCGCCTTTAACAGATCTTCGATAAAGATCTTTGCGTCTTCGGCATCATCGGACGGAACCTTGATCTTGATACCGCCGACCGCATTCGCGAGCAAATTATAAGCTCCGACAATATTTTCATCCGCCAGATAAACCTCAAAACCTTCTGTTTCGAGATGATTTCTAAGGAATTCGGCTTCAACAATATTATAAGATGTAGCCACTGTCACAAGTTCTTCGCTCATAATCTTTTAACCTTTGATCAGACTCATCGCTTCCGCGCGAGTTCGCGCATCAGAACGAAAACCGCCAAGAACGCTTGAAGTTATCGTTTTCGCGCCCGGTTTTTTGACGCCGCGCAGCGTCATACAGGTATGTTCGGCTTCGATCACGACCATCACGCCGAGCGGCTGCAATTCCTCAAAAAGCGTCTGTGCGATTTGCTGCGTCAGACGTTCCTGCACCTGAAGCCGCCGCGCAAAGATCTCCGCGATTCGTGCCAGTTTCGATAAACCGACAATGCGCCCGCCTTTCGGAATATACGCGATGTGACATTTCCCGACAAACGGCGCGAGATGATGTTCGCAAACTGAGGCAATCGAAATGTCTTTGACGATGACCATTTCATCGTGCGAATCGCCCGGCAGCGGCACGATGTGCGATGCCGCATCTTCCCACATTCCGTCTGTCAATTCCGCATAAAAATCCGCAACTCTTTCAGGCGTTTTCTGCAATCCTTCGCGGTTCGCATCTTCGCCGATCCCTTCTAAGATCAGACGCACTCCGCGAGCGATCTTTTTCAAATTAACTTTTTTCTTGTTATCCAATTAATATTACCTCAATTTTTGACTGCAATGATGGATTTTATCATTCCAAACTTTTTCTCTGCGACGATCACTGCGTCCGGGAAAAGTTCCTTTAATTCTGTTTTGTCCAATAAATTATAATCGGGAATCGTTTGTTTTACCCAAAACCGGTTGCTGAATTTTATCACCTTGACGAATAATGAGCGCGGAAAACTTCCGACAAACGGCAGCCACGAATGACTTTCAATAATAAAATTGCGGTTTGGCGTCTGCACAAAATATCTTTTCCCGACACGACGAATCTCGTCGGCAAAAGTCTTTTGACGTTGCAATGCTAAATCCCTAAATCGTTTTCCGTCGGTTATTTCCCACATTTCATCTTTTCCGACCGTCACATGTTCGATCACAGATGAGCAATAAACAATGTCGAAAAAATTATCTTCAAACGGCAATTTTCCCGATTCATCAAGCAAAACAGGCTGAAAACCGAAATTAGCTTTTCCGAATTCAATTGCATTCCGGTCAATATCTGCGATAAATACATTTTCAGGACTGAAAGTTGTTCCCTCTAATACAAAATTGATATTCGCGCCGTTTTCCGAACCAACATCAAGAAGGCGTGTTTCGCCGTCAAACTGAAATTGACGACGAAACATCAACGCACGTTTTTCACGCGCTTTTTTTGATAATTTGAGAATAATATTAGTGATCAAAATATATTCTTTCGAACTTCCGCTTCAACTTCGCGAAGAGGCAGATCTTCGCGTTTCGCGATATTTTTCAATGTTTCAAATTCGGGTTTGATATTGACGATGTCATCACCAAATCGCGCAATTTTCACAGGAATTTCGCCGAACTTTGTCTGAATGTTTGAAATCTCACGCAACAGACAAATTCGTTCGATTTCACGAATTCGAACACCAATCGTCGTTGTCTCTCGCACCAGCAAAGCGATAAATTTATCTTTGTCAGCCTCTTGGCAAAGTATCGAAACAAGTGTCGCCGGACGATTTTTCTTCATTTGAATCGAAGTGAACCAGCAATCCAGCGCGCCGATTTCAAATGCCTTTTCCATCACAAAACCAAGAATTTCCGGCGAAATATCATCAAGGTTGGTTTCTATTTGAATCAGTTTTTGGCTTTTGGTTTTTGGTTTTTGGTTTTCGATTATTGCAAAACTTTCCTCTGCGTCTTGGCGTCTTGGCGTCTTTGAGTTAGAAATTTCCCCAACCATCAATCGTAATACATTCGGAAAGCCTTCATAATCTCGTGTTCCCGCGCCGTAGGCTGTTTTTTCGATTTTCATCTCGGGCAAATTTCCGAATTCATCGCAAACGGTCGAAATTATCGCCGCGCCGGTCGGCGTTATCAATTCTCCTTCCATTTCGGTGGAATAGATCGGCACATTTTGTAAGAGTTCAGCGACGGCCGGCGGCGGAATCGGAAATTTTCCGTGCGCCATTTTTGCAAAACCGCTGCCGACGTGAATCTTTGAACAAACAAATTTTTCGATTCCGAGCATTTTAAAACCGATGCACGCGCCGACGACATCAATTATCGCGTCCAGTGCGCCGACTTCGTGAAAATGAACTTTCTGAATGTCAATGCCGTGAATTTTCGCTTCGGCTGCCGCAAGTTTGCGGAAAATTTCGACGGCGCGTTTTTTGATAGAATCTTTCAAAAGCGAATCGTTTATTATTTTTTCGATGGTTTGTAGATGCCGATGAGCATGTTCGTGCGGGACTTTGACAAGGGCGTGCATCGCCGAAATTCCCGCTTTATCCATTATCTTAAACTCGATTTCAAAATCCGCAATATTTAATAGTTTGATTTGCCCGAGCAATTCTTTTTCGTCAACCCCGAGCGCAACCAACGCACCGAGAATCATATTTCCGCTGGCACCCGCAAAACAATCAAAATAGAGAGTTTTCATAAATTAAATCAAAGGAAGAACTTCACCTGCTTTGCCGCGGATCGTCTCGTCGCAAAAGTTGGTCATCGGCGTTTCCTCAGGATTGATCTCAACCAAAAACGCGCCGCTTCGTTTGGCAATTCCCGCAAGTCCGGCCGCCGGATAAACAAGGGCAGAAGTTCCGATTACAAAAAATAATTCACTCTTCCTTGCACTTTTTTCCGCTTTTTCAAACGCATCAAAGGGCAGCATTTCGCCAAATAAAACAACATCGGGACGAACTTTCGCGCCGCATTCATCGCAATTATCGGGGACGTGCGGAATTTTTCCGCGAATATCGAACCGATTTTCGCATTTTATGCAGATGGCCCGATGAATATTGCCGTGAAGTTCGATGACTTCGCTCGAACCTGCTGCGGTATGAAGGCCGTCAATATTTTGCGTGACAAGCGTCAGATCATCAAATTTGTTTTGCCAATTCGCAAGTGCAAAATGTCCTGCGTTCGGCTGGCAATCTTTTAAAATATCGCGCCGGTAATCGAACCATTCCCAAACCTCTGCTAAGTTTTCGCGAACCATCCGGGCCGAAGAAATCTGGTCAAACGGCATTCCTTTCCAGACTGCCGAATTGCCGCCGCCGCGAAATGTCGGCACGCCTGATTCGGCAGAAATACCCGCGCCCGTCAGAACACAAACATTTTTTGCCGCATCAAATTTTTCGCGAAGTTTATCAGAAATCTGCATCTTTCAGTTAAAGTCTAAACGCCAAAACTGCACAGGTCAAAAACCTCTGTTTTATTCTTTTCGGTTAATTCGATATACTTTCCTTTTTGTCTTATGAACATTTTAGATTTACAGGAAACCTTGCGTGAAAAAGTTGCCGCAACCGCACTTGAAAAATTCGATATCCAACTTGAGCAAATAGTTGCTGAATTTCCGCCGAAAACGGAACTCGGCGACATTGCATTCCCGATCGCTTTTGAACTCGCCAAACGAATAAAACAAGCAACCGGAGAAAAACAAAATCCCCGAAACATTGCCGAGACTTTGAAAGCCGCGCTTGAGAGTTTTGATTTTGTCGGCAAAGTAGAAGTCGCCGGCGCCGGCTATTTAAATGTTTTCTTCGATCGTACAAAATTTTTGATAGAAAATTCTGACCGGGATTTTTTGAAAAACACTGACGAAAATTCTCCAAAAGTCTGTGTCGAACATACTTCCGTCAATCCGAACAAAGCCGCTCATATCGGGCACGTCAGAAATTCGGTGCTTGGCGATACGTTTGTGCGAATTTTACGCGCCACCGGCAAACGCGTTGAAATTCAGAATTACATAGACAATACGGGCGTCCAGGTTGCTGATGTCGTTGTCGGTTTTGTTCATCTAAGAAGTTTAGATCTCGCCAAAATCAAGGAATTAGCGACTAATTTAGAAAGCACTTTCGATTTCTACTGTTGGGATCTATATACCGAAGTCGGCAAATTTTATGCCGCTTCGGAAGAAAGCCTGAAACTTCGCGCCGAAGTTTTGCACGAACTCGAACGCGGGACTGGCGAAATTTACGAGCTTGCCGATTTTGTCGCGACGCGAAATGTCGAATGTATTTTGAAAACAATGAATCGGCTTGGCATCCGATACGATCTGCTTCCGCGTGAATCTGAAATTTTACATATGCATTTCTGGCAAAAAGCATTTGAATTGATGAAGGAAAGAGGCGTAATTCACCTTGAAAACGATGGGAAACACGCCGGTTGTTGGGTAATGCCGTTCGATTCTCATATTGCCAACGAAGAACACGAAGCCGACAAAATTCTCGTCCGCTCAAACGGAACAGTCACTTACACAGGCAAAGACATTGCCTATCAAATGTGGAAACTTGGGCTTCTCGGCTTGGATTTTAACTATAAACATTTCCATACTTACGAGAATGGCAAAGAAGTTTTTATCACGACGCTCGAAAAAACTGCCATCGAAAAAGAATTCGGACACGGCGAAACGGTTTACAACGTGATTGACACGCGCCAATCTTATCCGCAGGAAGTTGTCCGCAAAGGCGTCGCGGCAATTTTCCCCGAAAAAGGCGAGTCAGCGAGCGTTCATTTAAATTATGAAATGGTCGCACTCTCGGTTTCTGCTGCTCTTGAACTCAATTTGAGTTTGACCGACGAAGACAAAAAACGTCCGTTCATCGAAATGTCCGGTCGCAAAGGCTGGGGCGTCAAAGCCGACGATTTGATTAATCGTCTGGAAGAAAATGCGCTTAAAGAAGTGCGCGATCGAGAAAAAGCGCGTTTAGAAAAGACTCCAAACGAAACGCCTTTGACCGGCGATCAACAGAAATTAATTGCCCATCAAATTGCCGTTGGCGCATTGCGTTATTTTCTGTCAAAATTCACGAAAAATACGGTTATTGTATTTGATTTTAAGGAAGCACTTTCATTTGAAGGCGAAACCGGCACATATTGTCAAAATGCGACCGTTAGAATTAATTCGATCTTTCGCAAATTAGCCATAAATGATTTACAAAACTCAGCGAACCTGATTTCAAAAGAAACTGAAAAAGTTTCCGGGATCTTCAATTCCGAAATCGGTAATGAAATTTGGTCGCTGTTCGTTTTAGCTTCGCGTTTTGTAGATTCAGTCTCGCAAGCGGCAACCGCGACCGAACCGGCGATCCTGGCAAGATATACTTTTAATTTGGCAAAAGCATTTAATTTATTTTATCACAATCATAAGATCATAACGGAAGAAAATGCCGTCAAACGGGCTGTTTTGATTATGATTGCCGAAGCGACCCGCCAAGCATTGACGATCGCTTTGGATACTATGGGCATCGAAGTTCCCGAAAGAATGTGATTCGATTTGCGATTTGCGATTTGCGATTTGCAAAGTTCTTACCAACCAACTTATTTGCTAAGATGTTATTGTTTAGGAGTTTTCAAAATGGCAACAATTATCGAAACAATACGAACAACCGAAATTCCGCGCCCGAAACCTGCGTCAAACGGCAAACGCCGATTTCAGACCGAAGAATCTGTCAACCGTTTTTTGATGAAGAATAAAAACTATGAATACATCAACGGAAAATTGGAGAAGAAAAAAATGCCGAATGCCAAACACAGCGGAATCGCCGGAAGATTGACTGGAGAATTATTTATTTATCTAAAAAAAAACAAAATCGGACGAGTTTATCCCGAAGCGCATTTTCAAATTGGCGCGGACAAACGTATTCCCGATGTTGCTTTTGTTTCGGAAGATAAAATTCCGCCGACGGGCGAACCGCAGAAATTTTGGAGTTTTGCGCCCGATTTAGCAATTGAAATTGTTTCTCCGACCGATTTTTATCAGGACGTTTTGGATAAAATTGACGAGTATTTTAAAGCTCAAGTAAAACAAGTCTGGTTGATAAACCCGGAAAAAGAAAATCTGACAATTTATTTTTCATTTGCCGAAACCAAAGTCTTATCAAAAACCGATATTTTAACCTGTGAGGAGATTTTACCGAAGTTTCGTCTGAAATTATCCGACATTTTTATTGATTAAGAAGCAAATCAAAAGGAGTTTTCAAATGGCAACCGTGATCGAAACAACCCGAACAACCGAAATTCCGCGCCCGAATTCGACCTCAAACGGCAAACGCCGGGTTCGAAGCGAAGAATCAATCAACCGTTTTCTGATCAAAAACAAAGGTTATGAATTTATTGACGGAAAATTGGAGAAAAAAGAAATGCCGACAGCTAAACACAGCGGAATTGCAACGAGATTAAGTGCAGAAATATGGTTTTATTTGAAGAAAAATAAAATCGGGCGAGTTTATGGCGACAACACAATTTTCCAAATCGGTGCAAACAAACGAATTCCTGATGTCGCTTTTGTTTCTTCGGAAAAAATTCCGCCAACGGGCGAACCGCTTGACAGTTGGGAATTTGCGCCTG
>JANPDZ010000601.1:0-18043 GCA_031431735.1 Acidobacteriota bacterium
TGTTCGCGTTTTGGAGATTGGCGGCAAGATTGTTGGCAACATTTCCATTGCCGCGTCCGCCGTTCGTGAAATTCTGCGGCCACGGGACGCCGGGAATATTCGCGCCGAAATTTGAACCGCCCCCGGTTGTCGCTTGCGAACGGTTTCCGCCGCCTGAAAATCCGCTCAAGAGACTACCCAAAAGACCTCCGCCACTCGAACTACCACCGCCGGAATTTTCGCCAAGCCCGAATAATTTAAGGAAAAATGGGTTGAGCGCGAGCTTGAAAAAGCTCACGAGAACTTCTTTGACAACGTCGCCGAAAACTCCGAGACGTTTGGTTAATTTGCCGAAAATCGAATCAATTTTGTCGTAAATACCGGAAATTACACCGATTTTTGCATCTGAAATGATTTCCGTGATGCCTTTGTTCTGGTTTAGAAATTCAAGCACACTGGCATTTGCCTGAGTTGCCGAATAAATAGTTTTTTGGGAAAGTTCGACCTGCGCTTCGGCAATCCGAACCTGCGCTTCATAATTTGCCTGAGAGAGTTGCAGAAGTTTTTCTTCGATCGCCACGCGTACGCGCAATTCCTGGTTGAGCGGAAGTGTTGCACGTTTATCTTCGATTTGCGCGAGGCGATTTTCAATATCCGCCTGTTCATTGGTAACGTCAGCGCGACGGCGGGCAAATCTAACCTCGGCATCAGCATTGAGAGCGCGATTTTTGCCTAAGTTGGCTTCGGCATTCGTGACACTCAGTAAAGTTTGCAGACGTTCCGATTGAAGCTGCGCGGCTTCCGTTTCGGCATCGCGTCCGCCTTTTGCCAATCGGTCATTGAGAACGATATTCTGGCTCAAAATTCCGGCAAGATTTTGCCGACGCGAGATTTCCGCATCTTGCAGAATTTCCGCCCGCAAAATATCGTCTCCGCTTTGCAGAGCATTTAGCTTTTCCTGAAGGATTGCCAGTTCTCCGATCTGGTCAACCTGCACATTTCTTTCTCGTGCAAGCTTTGCCATTCCGACGGCTTCGCGTTCGCCGATTGAAGCGGTTTCACCTTCCTGGGTCGTAAATTTTTTCAATAATTCGTAATATTCAGTCAATGATTTGAAAGAATCATCACTCAGTAAAGGATTTATTCCCGACTCCTCTTTGACGGCACGGAATCCGGGAAACAGGCGATCGCGAACCGTTCCGAAATCGGCTGAAATTGGATTTTCTCCGGCAAATCGAGGGCGCCGCGAAGTATCGGAAATGTTCATCGTTTCGGTTTCAGGAACGATCGGAACTTCCGGAACTTGTTTCGGCATCCAGGTTTCCATCGCACGATTAAAAACCCATGATTGATCGCGCGTGTAAGCGCGGGTTTTTCGTCCGCGATTACCGCCACCTGCTCCGGCGAAATATCCGGCAAAGGCTTCATCCAAACCGCCGCGATTGAAACCGGTTATAAGTTCATTCAACGCCCCGGTTCCGGCTTGATTGAAATTATTGACATTTTTCACGCCAAGCCGTCGCGCCGTCTCGGGAAGTATCTGAAACCAACCGCCGGCGCCTTTTTCGCTGGTTTTGCCGCCCGTGCCCGATGATTCGCGGTAAAGTGTTGCCTTGAGCAAAGCGAACGCTGTTTGCGGGTCAAACCCACGTTTGGCGGCCACATTGTCGGCAATCTGGCGAAGTTGATTGTCGAACTTCGTATTATTAAGGACCGAATTCAAAACTTCAGCGGCTCGTTCTGACGGCGCATTTTTTGAAACGCTGTAATTGCCCGAAACTGGCGACGTTCCGCTTTGTGGTTTTAAGGAAATCAAGATCTGCCCTAAAAGATCGTTTGTTTTATCAATCCGCGAAACGACCGGCGATGCTTCGGGATTTAGTTTCGATAGTTTTTCAGCGGCATTGATGAGCGGATTTTCGGAAAAAGTCGCGCCGATATTGAGGGCGAGTTTTGCCAGCGATTTTTGACGATCATAATCGCGGTTTGTTTGTTCCGCCAAAAAATTCTGATAGGCTTCGACCTGGGCATTGATGGCATTTTTTGCGCTATCGGTATTCGCAAATTCACGACGGCGAATTTCCGTTACGATGTCGGCGGTCAATTGCGCTTCAGCTTCGCGCCGCTTTCTGATCGAATCGAAATATGCCTGGTCGCTTCTGGTTTGGGCGGAAACAATATCGGCGGTTGCCGTCAGACGCGAAACCATTAATTTATCTTCAGCATCGAGCGTGTCGCGCCGAATTCTAAAAATATCATCGCGGATTTTTTTGACCCGTTCGAGCGTGTCGAGTTCGCTCCGCGCCGCTTCCCTTGTTTGAGGCAAAACCGCCGTTGCATCGAGATTTAATTCGCGGCGAAGTTTAAGAATATCTTCAAGCTGTTTTTTCTCGAATTCAACGCCTTCGCGCCGGATTTTGATTTCATAAAGTCTGCCGCCACCGCGCCTCAGTGCATCGAGTTCACGTTCGACTTTAGCGAGTTCTTTGGTTTCGCGGGTAAGTTGGCTGACGGCGCCCGAGGCGGCACGGGTTGCTTTTGTGCGATTTCCGCCACCGCCACCGCCACCGCCACCGCCCCTTTTTTCGGTCGGATTAAGAACATCATTCGCAATTTTTTCAAAATCTTTTTTATCCTTGATCAGCAAAATATCTGTTTGCAAAGTTTCCCTTGCCTGTTTTGCACGCGCCAAAGCATCGGCTTTGCTTGTCGCATTGGAAACAACATCAAGAACTGCTTTATCAACTTTTTCCTGTGAAGCAGAAGTAAGTTTGTTTAATTCTTGTCGAAGATTGAAAACCTGTGCTGTTAAAGCGGCTGTTTTATCTGCCGTGTTCGACATTTGATTGCCGAGATTGTTTTGTGCATTACTGGTGGTATTCGTCGCCGCAGTCAGAATATCAATTTGTTGTGAAGTAAAACCCGCAGCGGCAAAATATTCGCGAAGCTGTTCGGTGTTGTAACCGAGCCCCTGCGCTGATTGAATTACTTTTACATTATTTTCGATAAATGCGGTATTCAATTCCGCCAGCCGTTTTTCAGCTTCTATATTTTCCCCTCCGAACCTTTGCAATGCGCCGCGATTTAGCTCAATGACTTTTTGATTTGCTTCCCAAACGATTCCGCCTTGTTCAACGACAGATTGAGATTCTTTTGCGTGTTTGATACCGTCTTCATAGACTTTTATTAACTCGCGTCGAGAAATAATCGCATCATTCAGCTGTTTGGTTTCTTTAGATGCCTGGAGAATTCCCTCTGCCGCGAGGTCGAGTTTTGATTTTAATAAATCTTTTTGAATTTCGATATTAGTGTCAATCACATCGGACACTTCAACGATTTTATTTTTTTCATCAATCAAACTCTTGATATAGGCTTGGGTAACCGGGTCGAGTCTGCCAAGAACCGTATTGAGTTTTTCGTGCTGATCGGCAGAACCTTCCTGCGCTGAACGAACATTATCAATTTCAATTGCCATTGATTGATAGCTTTGCAGGGCTTGCGAATTCGCCGTGATTGATTCAATCGTTATGTTTGCGGCTTTATCAATCGCCGATTCCATATTGTAATAAGCGAAGGCGAGCAAAGCGACGGCGGCAATAATCAGCGAAATGCCAGCAGTGGCGACCGCGACTCCCTGAGCCATCGTATAAGTTCCGGCGGTAACAGCCAAAACGGCTTCATAGAGTCCGCCGAGCGCGAAAACAGTCTTCCAAATCAAATCTGCTTTCCACTGCGCGTTAAGTAAAATCCAAGCCAATTTCAGTCCGACAACCGCAAACGTAATTGCAATTAGAACCGGTAAAATTTTACCTAATCCCGGAATGACATATTGCGCGACAAAAATAACAACGGCAGTCAAAGGTTTCGCCAATCCTTGATAAAGTTCCAGTGCAACAGTTTCGATTTGGGATTTCAGAGCTTCCCAAGCTCCGGCTAATCCTTTGGTTCGGGCGGCGGCTAATTCCTGTGCCGCGTTTGCCCGTGTCACGGCAAGGCTCATTTTGTCCCAACCGATTGCTCCCTGTTCTGTCAGGAGAAGTGCGGGGCGCATCGCATCATTTTGGAAAATCGTCGCTAAAGCCTGATTGCGTTGCTGATCAGTCAGATCTTTCAATTTGACGTTGAGAATATCGGCAATCTCGCGCATCGGCTTCATCTTGCCGGTTGCCGTGTCGTAGAAATCAATACCGAGTTTTTGCATAACATCCGATGCTTCTTTCGTCGGGTTGATGATTTTGAGCATCATCGTTTTGAGCGATGTGCCAGCATCGCTGCCGACCACTCCGGCGTTTGCCATCAAACCGATTGCCGTTGTCAAGTCTTCGATGGTTTGCCCGGCTCCGTGAAAGACCATCGCCGCTTGCTGCATTGCGGTTGCAATATCGGTAATTTCGCCGGATGCGGCAGAAGCGGCGGCAGCCAGCAAATCGGCAACTTTGGTCGAATCTTTTGCCTCAAGCCCGAACGCGTTTATAGCATTCGCCGTAATTGTTGCCGCCTCTGCCGCGCTGATATTGGCAGCGATGGAAAGCAGTAGTACTCCGCGTGTCGCTTCGATTGCCTGCACCGCGGTGAAATTCGATTTACCAAGTTCGGTCATGGCTTCAGCGGCATCTTTAGCGGAAACGCCAGGTAATTTCAAATCGTTTCCAAGCTCAATCGCAACCTGCGAAGCAATTTTCATTTCGGCTTGTGTGGCTTTTGTAACCGATTGAAAGATATTCATCGAGGTTTCATATTCCGCCCCGACTTTTATCACATAACCGACCGCCGGAAACAGAATCGCCGCCGCCGCTGCCGCTTCCAAAGCGAATTTTTGCCAACGGTCGGATTGAGCCGCGCCGTCTTCTTTGTCTGATTTTTCTTTAGCTTTGGCGAGTTCTTTGGCTGTTTTGATTTGGTCAACCATCGCCGCTTTTTGACGCAGAATCGCCTTTGTAGATTCGTCAATATTCTTGGCGACACCATCCTGCGAAAGAATTTGATTGAGCCGTTTGAGTTCGGTTTGTTTGCCGCTTAATTTTTCAACGGCAATTTCATAACGATTAACCAGTTGCGTTGCTTTGTAAATATTCTGATGCTCTTTTGTCCATTTGCCGTTCGAACCGCCGTTTTTGGCGGAATTATCGGTAAAAACCTTGTTTTCGACCTTGGCGAGTCCGTCCATCGCCTTTTCGATCGATTTGACGGCTTTGAGGGCGCGTTTTTCCCAACGCGAAAGCTGGTCCTCGACTTCCTTACTGCCCTTGGAAAGATCGCTCGTGCCGACACCGACTCCGATAATGACGTTATATTTGTAGGTTTTCGTCGGCATAGCTAAAAAATAAAAAGCCAAGTTTTTTAATAGACTTGGCTTTTAGAAAATCACGATTTATTTTCTTTTTTATCGATCGCGGTTTGGAAAGCCTCGGCTACAATGCGCGTTCTTTCATCCAAATCTTTATCTAAAATAACCGTCCCGAATTTTATTCGTTTTTTCATCCGGATAACATCGTTGACGATTCTTTGCCATTGATACGAAAGATGAGAAATATCACGGGAACCATTCAGCAAACTCGTAAAAGTTGCTTCAAGTTCTTCCTCTACTTTCCCTTGGTAAAATTGAACGATTCGTGCATCGTTTCAACCGCTTCGACAAACCAAATCGGATTGAAAAGAGTAATAAATCTTCTTTTAACTTGAGAATTGGAGTCGGCAACATACGGATTGCCTTCACGTTCGACCGAAATCCCTTCGATATTTGTCAACAATTTTGCACCGTATTCAAGTTTTTTAGCGAAATTCTCGCTGAGTTCCGCGAAATTAACATCCCCTTTTTTCTCCGATTCGATATTCTGAACTTCATCATCTAATCTTTGACGTTCCTCGGCACTCGGCGATCTGAAGGTCAGAATTCCGGCGGCAACCGGATTGTTTTCTTCCCCGATATACCACAGAACTTTCTTGACCGGGTGATTTTGAAAGATCCAATCGAAATTATTTATCGAACTATCGTCAACCAATTTAAATTTCGCGGCATCGAGCCACGTTTCAATTGCTTCCGATGCCGATTCAGGATATAGACGCACAAATTCAAGCATCTCTTCGCGGGATTTCTCATCATCTTTTTGTTTTCCGTTTTCGATTTGACGGATCATTCCTCCTTGAATCAGCGACGCATAAAGTGCAGCATTCGTCGGAACGGCTTGGGTTGTTTTAACCCGCTGCTTGGCGCTCCGACCAACGCGACTGAGTGAGGTTTTGAACGCCCGTTCCCGCGCAATAAAGGCATTTTCCTTGTCCCACGAAAATTTATGAATCAGAACGGCACCACTCGACTCACCGGTTGCCGGATTATTGATCTCCGTCACTGTTTCGATATAGCCCTTGGCGACGAACATTTCCAATTCAACGTCTTTGTAAAACCACGTATTGCCGGCGGCGCGCGCCGCTTCGATGTGCTCACGATTGACACTTTGGTATTCATCTTCGGCATCGATCTGCAATGCCGCGTTATTTTCTGTTTGTACTTCAGGTGACATAAATTATTATTTTCCTCTAGAAATTAAATCAGCCCGGCCTCTGACCGGGCGGTTACTTGTTGATCGAATAAATCGGCTTACTCGGGTTTTCCGTAAGCCAGGATTGCTTCGGCGGCTGCTTCGTCAATTTGTTCGATTTTCAGCAATGCCGGTTTTTTAAGTTTTTTGACCGCTTCGATGGTCGTAAATCCGGCGGCAATCAATCTTGAGCGTCCGGGAAAGTCGTGCGGTAATTCGTTTGCCGGCGGCGGTGGCGGAATTTCTTCTTCAACCGTTTCCGTCAACGGACGGGCACTTGTTGCCCCCGATTCCTGAACAACGACTTCCAACTTTTCCGAGAGAAAGTCGGATTTTGTGAGTGTTTCACCTTTGCTTTCGACGTATCGAGCGCGCCGCTCCTGACCACGTTTTTTCAAATCTTCTTCCTGCTGTTTTTGCAGGGCAAATAAAGATTCGCGGACTTCCGAAACTTTTCTGCCATCCGGCAAAACATCGGTTTCGCCTGTTTGGAGAGCGTGTTCCGCCTTCATAAATTCGGCGCGGGTCATTTCAACCTTTTTCGGCTGAAATCCTTCCGGCATTTCTGTTTCGACTTGTTGTGACATATTTTCCTCCAAATTTGCGGCTGATTTTATTTAAAGCAGAAATGCCGCCACCGCTTTCGGCATTTCTGCAAATATTTCAAAAAACTAGATAACGATCGTCTTATCGGTGCGCGTGCGGTTCGTGTAATAGCCTTTGGTCGTTGCATCACGAAGCGGCTGAATGGTAAGCGATAACGCGCCGAAATCCTGATCCGTATCGCCATCAATCATCTGGAAACCGGCTTTCGGAACTTTGATTTCAAATTCATAATCATCCGCGCCAGCCGCAATTTTATTGAACCCGTTGAAAATGATCGTCAGACCTGTTAATTTTCGTGCCAAAACCATTGCTTTGAACGTCCGTAAATCGGAATCGAGATCAACTTTCAGTTTGACCGCGCCCGTTAATTTGCCGTTACGGATTTTTCGCGCAAAAGCTCCCGAATTGTGGTTTCCGGCAGTTTTAAACGTATCGCCCGGGCGGCGACGGACATCAACGTTGTTCGAGCCTTCAACCGATAATGAAATCAATTCTCCGTCTGTTGTCCAGTTATAAGTTTCCACGCCATCCGTCGCCGCGATTTCGGTGGCAGCTCCGTGAAATTCCTCATACTCGGGCGCGGCAACAATATCGGCTTCATCAAAAGTTCCTTCAGTGTCTATTTCGTCACCGTCGAAATGATGTCCGGTCGAAAGCATATCGAAATTGCACATCGGACGCGCTTCACCTTCTTGCGAAATGGTGAAATTATTCGGTGCAAAGGTCGAATTGATAAACCGCTCGCCGCCGAGATGCCGGTAAAGCGAAAAGAGTTTCGCAACGCTGTTTGAAACATTCTGAACCGCCGCGACATCTTTTGACGGTACTGTGCGAGGCGTTGTTGTAACTGTTCCGCCCTGCCAACCGTTCAGAAGAATTGAAGCGATATGGTCGTTCAAAAGACCTGAAACTGTCCACGGTTTATTTGCCCAGTAGTAATTGCGAATATTCCGCAAAGTGCGCGAGAATCCGTCGCCGACCATTTCTTCATCCGTGACGGTTTCGAGCGATGGAATCAGCGGTGCCATTACATTTGCCAGAAATGCGTGGTAATCCGTTCCGTCAAATGACGGGTCGTTGACATCGGTTTGCACGGCAATCGCCTGCAAAATATTTTCAAGTAAAAAATCAGACATAAAATTTCCTCCAAAAATTGTCCGCTAGTCGTAACGGATTTCTCTAAAATTGATAATGATTTCCCCGCGCCCGTAGTGCAGAGAACGAACATTTGACGGCAAAGCTCCGAGGTTGATTTCATACGAATCAATGTAGGCTTTCGGCGGCAGATTACGGCTCGTTTCGATGGCAAATTGCAGCTTCAAAGCGTCGCCGTCAAAAACTGTCTGCGAATTATCGCTGTCCGTGCCTTGCAGGTGGTCGTGAAATAACTCGAACGATAACTTGACCGACGGTTTGAAATTTTTCGCGCCGGCGGTTCGTGCTTCGTTGGCGGAATCGAGTTTTGTCAGCAATACGACAAAGATCCTGATTTTATCGGTTTCTTTGTTGACGAGCGATGCCACCCAATTTTCCTCTGATTGCTTGCCGGTTTGAATGAAACGCTTTTCCATTTCGCAATCATCCGGCAAAGCCGCGCGAATCGCGGCATAAAGATTATCCCGCGTCGCTAAAACCAAATTTGCATATTCTTCAGCCGTCATAAACCAAAAATCAAAAACTAATTGCCTAAACCTTGTTCGACCATTGCCATAATTGATTGCGTGAAATCTTCGCGCTCGATCGCTTTTTCCGCCGGAAATCTTGCCGGCATAATGCGCGTTCCGCCTTCGACAAATCCGGGATAATCCACGCGTTGATTATCTGAAGTATCAACCAAATATTGCTGAAGATCCCCGCCAGTTGTTTGCGGATGCCAATTGACCGAACGCAGATAATCGCCCGTATCAATCGCGTCCGTCAGATGGATCATAAACACCCAGCTATCCGAGATTTTTTTCGGAATCTGCCACGCATCACGCGCAAAATTTTCGCTCGTTTGGGCAAAATGCTTGTTTATTTCGGCAATTCCCTGCACAAATCCCATAACTTAAACCTGATGAATATAGGTATCTTTCGAGAACGTCCCGTAGATCATCCAGCTGAAACGATCGCCTGATGGCGGAAACGTGTCGCCGTCGCCGACCGCATAACATTTGCCGTTCAAGGCAAAATAAGATGTTTTCAAAATATCGAGATGTAAATCCTCGCTTGTCGCGATTTCGATATAAAACCCCGACCGAAAGTTATTTGAACGGGCAATAAAACCTGTTTGGTAATAACGGAGTTCGGTAAAAATATTGTCCCGACCGTCGCGGGCGAGAAGTGCCAGCCAAGAACCGGGCGGCATCAATTTTTTGCGCTCGATATCAAAACCTTTGGCGGTTAATTTGATCGCCTTTGCGAGTAAATTTGCCATTTGTTACCAACTCGGTTTTCGGTCAATTACGACTGACGGAAAAAAACTGCCGGCGTTTCCGCTGATATTTTCACTGCCTGTTTCAATTGAACCTGAAAATTCTTCCGGCAGATCGTAGCCGAGAAGCGTTAAAGAAAGGCGGATTTTTAAGATCATCGCGCCGACTTCGTTGGTTTGCAGACCGCTCCTGCCGCCTTTCAGTTCCGACAGATCGAAGCCGTTTTCTTCTAACAGAATGAGCGTTGCCGCCAGTTTTGAAGCTGTTCGGGCGGTTCCGGTATCCTGAGCCGCCGCCAATCTTTCCGCCAAGTCGGAAAACCCGGCGGAAAGATTTTTCAGATACAATTTGAAAACGCCGAGAAGCGTTTCCGCGTCGCTCGCCGATAATTTATTACCGACAATTCGACTTGTACCTAATGCTATTTCCGCCGCAGTCCACATTTATTTATTTACCGTAAGCAAGGGCAGCGTCCGCTGTTGCTTGAGCAATGCCCGGATAAGCAATCAATTCCGCTGCGGTTTTCGATTGAACATCCATCACCGATTTGAAACCGAGTTTTTCAAATACCTGCCGGCGCGGAAAATCTTCCGGAAAATCTATTTTTTCTTCGGCTTTGGTTTCGGCTTCACTTTCTCCGACAATTTTGCCGAATTTTCTTTTTGCCGCTGACTTTGCCGCCGCTTCCGGCATTTCGTTTAATCCGGGCGCGTAATTGGTTCCCGCCCAGGTTATCGGCTTTTCAAGCAAAATCTGTATATTTCCTTCAGACATTATTTTTCTCCTCAAAAAGAATTTGAAACGCACTTTTTTATCGCGCGTTTCAAATTAACCCTAGGCCCTTTTAGGACGGAATATCGGTCAAAACCGTGACGGCTTCCGGGTTCTGATTGACCGGGAAACTTTCCTGCCAGCTTTCTCCGTCAATGTGCGGAGCTTTGCCGTCGAAGGCTTCTGTTTTAACCATTCTGCCCGGATTCGTATAACCGGCATTCGTTCCGACCGCTACATAACCGACCGTGTTTTCGATAATGAGCGGATCGCCATCTTCGACCGGAATTTCTTCCGATTGGTCGGTTTCGCCGATCATCACCCAGACATCGCGTTTGAGAAAATGGCGCGAAGCCGCGTTCTGCACGTTGTAGGTTTTATCGTATTTAACGACCGGCGGCAGTTCGTTTTCACTGAAAAACATATTCAACGCATTGAGCGTCAAACGATTTTGCGAACCGACGAGTGCTCCCGCGTCAATCGTGATAAATCCGCGGGCGGCGGTTTTGACCTTCGGATGATTGAGAAGTTGGCTGACGATCGGAGTCGGCGCAACTTGCCGTGTCGGACGAATGCCTTTGCCTTTGAGAAAATCAGCGCGGGCGTAAATATCAGCCATCGGGTCATAATCCGGATCAGACCAATCGCCGCTTGCAATGCGCTGACCTGCCGGATTCGAGATTGAAACGGTTTCCATAAATCCGTCATCGCCTTCGAGAACGACTTCGGCATCAACAAGACATTCCCAGACCATCCGTTCATTTTTGACGACGAGCGGTTGAACCAAGGATTTATCAACCCATTTCAAAAGATTCATCAACGCCTGCATCGGAACATCCGAGCCCGTGTAGCGTTTCAGGATCTTGATGATCGCGTCGTAATCCTGAGCGGTCAGTTGTGCGCCAATATCACTTGAATAGGTTTTGACATCGAATTCGCCGACCATCGCGCCGCCTTTGATCTGCACCGGGCTGTAACGCGTGCCGTTGTTGGCGACAATGGTTTTGTAATTGATGCGGGTTTCGGTAAATTGATTTTCATCAACGAGGCGTTCAGGCATCAATTGCAAACCTAAAAAGGGTTCTTCACCCATTCCGATCATCGCCAGCGGATTGCCAACGACCATCGCAATATCAGATTCTGCTTGTTCCAGCAAAGTTAAAATATCCATTAATCCTTACCTCCCACACACGCGTAAAGCGAACGGATCTTCGTCTTTACGGTGCTTCCCAAATCTGCCCAGCCGGGCAAATAATTTTCCTTGACGACCTTGCCGTGGCGATAGATCTCGGTCGTCGTATCTTTCGACAAATCGGAAATTTCCCGCGTCGTCAGAAAGATCTCGTCATCGCTTGTGACAACCGCCGGTCCCCAAGCAGTTCCGGCATCGCGTTCGGCAAAAGTTCTGCCGATCAGCGAACCAGACGGAAGGCTTTTTTTGCCGACTCCTTGGTAAGTCGCCGTATCGTTATCAGCTAATGCTGTCGCCAAAGCGTCAACGACCAGTGCCACCGCGCCTGCCGCCACCGCGCCGTTTAACCGTGCGAACTTTTTGCCGCCAAAATCAAGCAGCGTGTTATCGGGAATCGGTCCCGGAAGCGCGTCAACGGGAACGCTCGTCGCATCCACCGCCGCACCTGCCGCCCCAACGACGACAACGACCGCATCCACAGCGTTAAATTGCGACTCATCGAGTTTGACCGGAACCGGCATGACCGTTTCGCGGCTTAAATAGTCACCTGCCCAAACCGGCGGCGCGCTTTCGACCGTATTAAAATTCGGATTCGTAGCCATATATTTTTGCTCCTAAAATTAAATTGAAATTTTCGCCGCTTTTCGCCTCTGGCTTTTTCGCGCCGTTTTGAAGTTTCGGCTCTGCCGTAAAACTCGTTAAACTTCCGCTTTTTTATCGGGACGTTTATATCTCGAATTGATATAAGACTGTCCCGCGCCTTTATCTGACGGCGGTTCGCCTATTCCGTTCGGTGGAATTTTGATCTTGGATTTGTCTTGAACGGCAGTCAGACTCGGCAGAAAGGGTTTGAAATCGTCGCTGTTTTTAACGTAATCGCTCAAAACTGTGCTTGCGTCTGCTCCCGCAGCATCTTTGTGTTTGACAAAATAATGCGGAACTTTAGTACCTTTGCCGTCGTCAATTTCCCGCTTTTCGAGATTCGGCGCGAGATTCTTTAGCTCTGCCAAAGAAACAAAAGCATCCGAATTTAACCCGTGCGCCGTTGCCGCTTCCGAAAGAAGAGTTTTGCGCGTATTGGCTTCATCCTTTTCCTTCAGCGTTTGATATTCATCAACTTTCGCCTTGATCTGCGCGAACTCTCCGAGTTGTTTGACCTGGGCGAGAAGATTTGAATCGTCGAGCGTGACGGCGACTTGTCCGGCGGGCAGAACATTCGCGGTTTTTGCCGTTTGAAGTTCAGCATTTACGCGGGAAATTTCCGCGTCTTTCTGCGCGATGACAGTTTGATGGGCGGTTTCTTTTCCGGCTTTTTCCGAAAGAAGTTCGGTGTTTTTCGCTTGAACCGGATGCGCTCCGTCGAGCAGTAAAACGTATTTGCCGTTGTTCGGCGAACCCGCGTCAGTGCATAACGCATAGTTATTTTCGTCGCGGTCAGCTTGCGGAATATCTTCAAGTTTTTCGTAAACAGATTTTTTCATAATTGTTTTTTCAGCTTTTACCTCGGGTTTGGCTGGGCGCTGCCTCTGGCAACGGTAGGTTGAAAATTGAAAAACCGCCGTGTAAATCCCTAATTTCTTAGAAATCTACACGGCGGTTATCGTGTTCTTGATGCCTCTGATTCAGCGAGGCAAAACCAAAATTTTCAGATTCCAAAATAAGGCATTTTTGAGCGCGTGTCAATTAAAATATTTGTTATCTATATTAAAATGAAAAAACCTTTAGAGGGAACGAAAAGCCGTGTAAGTATTTTTTTACTTACACGGCAGAAAGATTGGCCTAATTATTTATTTGCGCCAGTGTCCTAAAACCCATTCCCATTGTCGGGTCTGGTAATTGTAACGCCAATGAGCTTTTACCCATTCTTTTGCACCAAGAGGTCGTAAAGTTTGCATATTTTGTAACCTATCTAACGGTTTAATCGGTTTAATCGGTTTAATTTTTGGAATTTTCCAACTCATAATATCTCCGTAAATATAAATCGAGGCGAATATATACTACCTGCCTCGATTTTGAATTTAAGTTATTTTGTGAATAACTTATCGACCCAAACAACTCCAGCAATCAACAACAATCCCGCACAAATTGCCCCTGCGAAATTTCTGGTTTCGACAGAAAATTGTGGTGAATTTGCCACGATTTTGGCGACAGAATAAACTGGACCGCACGCCGGACAAACGGCTGGAACTCCTCGTTCCAGTAAATTTATCCATTGCACAGAACGGTTACCAAAAGCATTCCGGTTTGCCTGAAGCTCCTTTTGCACACAATATCCACATAAAATATTTGACATAATTTATCTCCTATTTTTTGTCGACCGGTGGACACGGATCTCCGCCGTGACTGTCTGATCGTTGAATACGTCCATTGATGCCGTGGATAACAAATTCAGTTTTTTGATTTTGGCTGATTTGTCGACCGCCATCGATGGCTTGCTGCTTTGTATTTGTATGAAGGGAAGCGCGGGAGCTTCCGCCCTTTTTGACGTCCCAACCACCGCTCGGGCTGGGAACTACATGATGCGATTTTCTCGCCATATAATTATCCTCAATTAATATAGCGGGTCTGGCCTAGGTTGCCGGAGTTTTTGTGATAGTATTCAATTGCTACATAGATTATTACCAAATAATCGCTTTCAGGTTTTTCCGACCCGCAGAAAAAGAACCTTTGGCAATTCCGCCGTTAGAAACTTAAAATTTATTTAAGTTTCTTGGTTCTTACGCGGATCGGAAAACCTTTTAAGCCGTAATCTTTCGCAAAAAGGCGTTTTTTACTCCGCCAGTGTACGAAAGATGCGACAAAAATTGTCGTCCAACCGTTTTTCGCTTGTGCCAAGTTGGCACCTCCTTGGTGAAGGAACGCCTATTGACTAAAAAAACGATTTCTGATAATAATATCAGTGGTTAATACCATTTTTAATAATCAACCTCCCCCGTTCCTTCGGGTATTTGGGGAGTAAACCATTAAGCCTGTCGATATTTACGAGATATCGACAGGCTTTTCAAATTTTTAACGCTCGGCGACGGGATTGCATAAAAGGCAGATGAACGTTGAAAATTTCGCACAAATCATTCTCATCATTAATCCCCCGTTTTAATGCTAATTCCAAACTTGGTCGGGGGATCAGTAAAGCACCACCAAATCGGAACGCCTGCCACTCTGGATTTACGTAAAGCGGGATGTTGTCTTCACTACGTCGCTGCAAGGTGGCATTTTCGTCATTATTTATAAACTTTGCTAATTGCTTTCGACGTCGGAATTCCGGGACATGTAAAAAACAATGTCCCAACTCATGAGCGATTGTTGACCGCAAAAACTTAATCTGGCTCGGATTATCAAGGAGTGTTGAACAAACTACACATTCCATCCGTTCTATATCCGTAACCCCGTGAACGCTATTCTGTAGTATTTGGTAGTCAAACTTAATACTCGTTAAGGCTTCCAATTCGCATTCAAAAAATCTTTTAACGTCAAATTGCTGTAGTTCTGTTAGCATTTTGGGTTGGTAGTCCGCAACAATCTTTAAAGCCATCTGGTCAATTTCGTGACCACTTCTCGGCGTGGCCACTAAGACTTTTTTTCCCATCAATTTTATTCCTTCCCGTCTAAATTTTTGTTAAGAAAATCAATAAGTGCCTCATCACTAATTTCGTCGGCACGCATCAGCAAATCCGCGAGTGCAGTTCGCTGCTGGACTTGGCGCATAACGTTTTTTGGTAATCTCCATCGTTCCGATGTTGCGGCTTGAACTAGACGACCATCAGTAATTAAGAAAAATTCTTCAATTTTTCTAACAGTCTCTAGATCAGGAGCACCTTTGCGCCCGTGTTCGATGTCACTTAAATAGCTGGGGAGTTTACCTACATATTCTCCTACTTCGCTCAAAGTTATCTTTCTTTTAACACGCTCTACTTTGAACAATTGTCCAAAGGTATTAATTGTCGTTGTCATAGGGCTGGCTTCCTCGAAGAATTACACTATAAAAAGTGTAAAAAACAATATTGTCCTTATATTTTCAATCTTTCAATGCATTTCAGAATTACACTTGTGTAAATCGATTTCAATATACCTTACCTTAAATCCGCTTGTCAACAGAAAAATACACAAGATATTGTGCCGTTCAAATAAAAATCACCCAAATAGCGCGTAACTTAAAGTAATTCCTTAAGTTTCACGTTTGAATTTTTTTTCTATTTTGTTGGAAAAGCGCTAATATTAACAATATTTAGCTATTGAAAAGGCCTAACCATTGAAATAGTTATAATAAGGTACCTCCGGTTCTGGCGCATCAACCGGAGTGTTTTCGTTAGCAAGTCTATATCATATTGCATCGCCGGTGTGATTTTTGGCAACCATATTTTCAGTCCAAACTTTGTCCTCAATAATACTTCAATTTTGCTAATTATTCAGAGGATTTTTCGGATTCGGTTCAGGAGTTGGCGGGTTTTCCTCCAACTCCTGCTTGATCTTCGCCTTCATCGCATCCGGATCGGAAATACCCGCTTCCTCCATTGTGCTTTCGGTCGAGCGAATTCCCTTTTCTTTTTCATCCATTGCCATGCGCCTCTCCTCAACCGAAACTGGTCCCGGATTAAGTATCGCCAAAAAAGTAACCTGCAAATCAACAAAACGGTCATCGTTGCCCATCAGATAAGCCACCACCGCCAGAACCGCTTCAAAAACTTCGCTCATCACATCGTCAAGCATTGATTTGGTATCGTCGAGGCTTTGCTTGTAGGCTTCTCGAGCTTCCTTGCGCGATTCGCCTGAAGCCGCGGCATCGCCGGTGATGGCAATATGTTTTTGGTCAGCTTCTTCCAATATTGCCGCCGAAGCTGCTGAGATCGTATCAACGTAGGTTGTGACGGGAATCGGATCGGATTCAAAGATCTGCGGGGTTGTGACCGATTTTTTGATTTTATCGTCCTGACGTTCGGTGATCGGCAAGCCCTGGACGTAGGAAACTTTTCCCGCGCCGATTTCGATTCCGTCTTTGTTCGGAACAAAAACGTCTTTGCCGTCCGCGCCTTTTTTTATTTCGCCCGGCGGAAGTGCGTTGAGCAAAACGCGTTCGCGGAAACCCGAAATATCCAAATTATGAGAAAGCATCGTATAGGCTTTGTTGGCGAGTTTTTGTTGCGAACGCATCGCGGCTGTCACGAGCGGTTGTCCTTTGAGTTCAAAAACAAGCAATTTTTCGTTGAGCGGCAGAGGAATTTCATTGATTGAATTTTCTCTGCCGTCAATGTATTTGCCGATTGTCGGCAGGTTTTTGTCGGCGTAAGTTTTAGAATCGTTTTTCGAGAGCTTTTTATAGATCGTCATTCCGTCCGTATCAACGAAACACATCTCGATATAAACATTACCGTCCTTTTCATATCTCAAAAATGAGGCTGATTTGAGTGTTTCCCGATCGCAGACGACGCAACCGGCTTCCGGTTCCTCGCGGAACAGCCCGATCAACTTGACGGCTTCTTCGACAGATTTCGGAATATCAATTTCGCCGTCACCGTTCTGAATAAAAAAAAGGCGCAAAACGCCATGACCGCCGCTCAAATAATCGGTAACGACTTCCTTCAGCGTTTGATGAACCCGAGAGTTTTTCCAGAATTCATTGAGGATCTTTTGCGCCTCACCGATCAATTCCTTGTCGGTTTCGTCGGGTTTTGCGGAAGGCTCTGCCGGAGCGTTGCGCGAAGAAATCAACCACGCCGGAACTCTGCCGATAACACCGCGTTGATGCCGACGGACGGCCGCGCGAATATCGCCTTTTGCCGTGAATTCCTTTTCAATGGCGGTTTTGATTTCCGTTCCGATTTTCGAGCTATCGAATTGCGGACCAACCCAGCCATCGCCGCCCTGCCAATCATCTCCGCGCACAAATCGGCGGCTTGATTGAGTTTTATCAAGTTCTTTTTTCAAACTGCTGAAAACCTCGTTGGCTTGTTCAAATTTATAATTTTCAAATGGATTCGGCATAATTTTTGACCTCTCTAAATAAATTCTATTTTTGATTTTTCGATTCTTTATATTCTCGGCGTTTCTCCAACATCGTTCGGATATTTAATGCAATAACGGTGCAAATATCGAAAAGACATACCAAAATTCCAACAATATATTCAATTCTTGACATAACTATTAACTCCCAAATAATTCGTCAGCGGATTCTCTTAATTCTTCTTCGAGAATTTGCTTACATTTTTGACAATCAAAACCTGTATGACCTTGCTTTTTGCAGTCATAGCAAGCAACACGAACAACGCAACGCCTTGCGCCGGTCGATTCGGGCAAATCATTACCGCAACACCAACACCGTTCTACATTAGAAATTCTGCTCATAACTAACTCCCAAAACTAAACCCGTATGACCCGATCAACGGATCATCATCCAAAATCCATTCCCGCCGCGCCGCCGCCAGTGCCAATGCCAATGCCCAAAACTTATCCGCGTGATGCTTTTCGTTGCGATCGGTATCAAATATCAGATTCTTACTCGGCGAAATGATCTTCTTGATCGAATGAATCTGATACGCCAGATCTCT
>JANPDZ010000602.1:0-4539 GCA_031431735.1 Acidobacteriota bacterium
AAATCAGTATTGTCTAGGTAGCGGTTGTAGCTACCGCGTTTGTCAAAGAGCGTTTGAAAGGCTTGAGCCTATTGCAGGGAAACTCGCACGATGGGTTCTGAGGGGGCGGAGTGGCAGCAATGTCACTCTGCTACCCGACAATTAGGAACCTGAAAATAATAACTTACTAAGCAGGTAAGCAACAGTAGTATGACATAATGCAGAAGCCCGCTACGCTCGTAAGGGCGAAGCGGCACACTTACGAGCGTAGCGGGTTTCCGCATTTTCATTATGTTACAAAATATATGCTGACCTGCTTAACAGTAAAAAAAAACTTAATCGTTAAGTAGCCGCTCTAAAGACCGCGTTGCCCGGCGGTCACAGACCGAGCCTCTAAACTATCGTTATAAGGTATGTTTACACGTTCCTTACCGGGTCAATCGCGCTTCAATCAAGCCGTGCGGTTCGTCCGTCGGCAAGAAAATCCGGTTGTCGTTCTCCAGGCCGAAGCGCGAAAAATCTATCGGCAAATAATGGATATTCGGCAACGAGAACGATATTTCGACAAGCTCGGGAAAGTTTTCCAAAACCGCTTTGCCCATTGCATAGAGCGTGTGTTGAACCGAAAGGCTATCGTGTGCGGAGAAAGTTTCGATAATTGTTTTTCGCACATTGCGCCAAACATCGCCGGTCGCGGCTTCGGGATTTGCATAAAGCCAGTTCGCTTTGACGGAAGTCGCCAAAATTCTGTCCGTTGTTTCCGACAAAGTCGTGTATTGATCTTTGATAAAGCCGGCGAAACCCGATTTGGTCGTTTTCAAAACAATTAAATCGACAACGCCCGATTCAACCGTTGTGCCGCCCTCGCGTGTTGCACTGATTTTCGTCGTGCGCCGTTCGTTACTGCCTTTGATAAAAGAATACGGATGGGGTTCGGAAGGTTTCTCCATTCGCGTCCAGCCATGTTCGGCAATTTCGATAATAACCCGTGAAACCTGGCTGTTATTCGCCAAAAAATGTTTTGCCAAACGCAATCCAAAACTCTCGATCTCTTCGATTTCCTGCGTCTCGTGCGCCAGCGCATAAACGGTGTTCTTCATCGTATCGGTTGGCAAACATTGACTGTTATCGCCAACCGTATGAATTTCCGTAAAATTACCTTCTAATGCAATCCGCACGGTCAATTCCTGAATCTCATGCCTTTCGCCGTGCCGCGCGACCTTCATTAAACGAACGCGCTCTTTTCCGTAATTGTCGTGAACTATAGTAATAGACATAATTTAGCTTCCGCGATAGGTTGAATAACCAAACGGACTGAGCAGCAACGGAACATGATAATGCTGCGCGGTGTCACGCACGGTAAACGCCACCGTCACCTGCGGATAGAATCCTTCAATCTGTTGTTTTGCAAAATAAGTTTCGGTATCAAAAGTCAGCCGATAATTTCCTGTTTGCAAAATTGCGTTAGAATCAAGCAAATCGCGCAATCGTCCGTCCTCATCCGTGATGCCTTTGCAAATGACTTCCCAAGCCGAATTTTCTAACTGTTGCCACAGCATTACCGAAACTCCGCGCGCCGGAGAGCCCGTTGAAACATCCAAAATATGCGTAGTAATTGCGCTCATTCAAATTCCTGATTCTAAGCAGGTGAGCATAAGAAACAAGGCATTTTGTATTTCGTTTTGAGTCCCGACTTTAGTCGGCTAAACCGCCGCGCTTCGCTGGCGGAAAGCCGCGTAAACGCGGGACTCAGAACTTTTACCAAATGCCTCATAATTTAATTTACGGACTACTTAACAATTTCTTCAACCTGATTTCCGTTATCTTTCTCTGTTCAACAGCCGCGATGAAAATCTCTGCGTCATTGGTATTGTCTAAACGCTGACGGCAAATTTCGAGCATTTCTTCCGCACTTTTGCCCGTTGCACAGACAATAAATATAAACCTGAACTTCTTTTCATACAAACGATTAGCTTCTTCTAATTCAATCTTCACCGAATCGGCGGCGGTTTGTGTGCCGGATTGTTCCGCGTGCGACCACTCAGCCGATTGCGCCGTTGCCTGCGAAACGGCTTTTTTCGCGCCGATTTTGGGATGCGCGGCAAAGGCTTCGAGCCAATCCCCGGTTTCGAGATTTTGCCAGATATTTTCTGCTTGATTCAGCAACCCGTCAACATCGGCAAAAGGTCGAGCTTCCGTCATCTTTTGCGCCCAACGGCGCGAACCGCAACAACTCAGCAAAACAGATTCCGCTTTTTCTTGTGATGCGTGATTTAGTCGTTCTAATTCTTCATTCATCCCGCAATTCTACCGTAAAGACGCAAACGGCTCACACCGCCATCAGGGAAAATATTGAATCGAACGTGCGTCACGATGCCGCTATCACCGATTTCATCGACAAACTCGTGCAAAGTATGAGCTTGAAGTTTTGTGTCCGGCAAAAGTTCCTGCCAGACAATATTCTCTAAATTCGTATCTTCGGTAGTGTTACAGACTTCAATCCAACAACTTTCGGGATAATTTCCTTTGAACCACAAAGTATCAACTTCGACGCGCGTAATCGTGCCGGCAGTTCCCAATTTTATCACGCACCAATCGTAACCCGCGCCGCGCCGTCGTTTGGTTTCCCAACCGTCGCTCATATCGCGGGCGCGTCCGGGCATAATCAAATTGTGCTTGTTTCCGAAGAACATATCGCTCGCCGTCAAAACTGTTCCGCCGTGTTCCGCCGCTGCCAAATCAATCTCGCTGTTTCGGCATTTCAAGGCTTCCCAATCGGGCAAAACTTCGCCAAAAACCCGCAGACGCGCGATGCCGCCGTCAGGATAAATTTTCAAACGCAAATGCGTCACACGCGTGTCGTAATTTATTTCAAAACGATTGTGCGAATCGCCTTGCAATTCGGATACCGACAAAATCTCAGTCCATTCCTTTTTCAACAAATCTTCAACTGTCGGCTGCCCGTCAATCGTGCAGGCTTCAATCGAACAATGCGAAGGAAAATTACCGCGAAAAAAACTCGTGTCAACTATAACGCCGTGAATGATGCCCGCCAAGCCCAAACGGATGATGCACCAATCGTAAGTTTCGCCCAGACGCGGACTGCGTCGCCGCCTGGTTTCCCAACCATCCATCCATTTGCCCAAATCCGTGTATTTGCCCTCGATAAAAATCGCCGCACCCGGTTTGAGCAAATTCTCTTTCGGCGCGAAGAATTCGTCATTCGCGAATAAAACCGCGCCGCCCAATTTTTCAGAAGCTAAATCAATCAATTCGGTAAAATCTATCATAAATTTTGACTATCGTTATTCTGGATAGTATAGCAAATGTCTGAATATTCACAATTATACTTTATGATGAAGTTTTTCATTCAAGAACCAAGAAAAGCGTTAGGAAATTTCGTTTTCTTAGAGGTTGTTTAAATTTTCCTTAAAATCGCTGAAAGCGATAAATTTAATAGCGTTGGGTAAAGCGAAGCGACACCCAACGAATCTTATCAATTATTCGTTTCGACGCTGAAAGTGTCGAATTTTCAATGATATTGTTCGTCACTTTCAGCGACGGAATGTTTGTTTTAACTAACGTCGGGATGCTCCCGACGCTATTAAATTAGTCACCTTCGGCGACAAAAACAGAATTTTCAAAAATTTAAACAACCTCTTAGCTTTGAAATTAGACAAATCAGTTTGCAAGTCGGTAGCCGTTAAAAAAAACTTCTGGCAGAATCTGCCATTTATTGCTATATTTGTAATTATGAATACTGAGACTAAAGATGCAATGACGAGTATGAACATCTCGCTTCCGTTTTCAATGAAAGAGTTTATTGAAACTGAAGTAAACCGCGAAGGTTACGGCACAGCAAGCGAATTTGTCAGAGAACTGTTACGGGAAGCCAAAAAACGCAGGGATGAAGAAAGGCTTGAAAAGTTGTTACTCGAAGCCTTAGACAGCCCCGCTTCTCCAATGACCAAGCAAGATTGGGAAGAAATTAAAGAGCGTGGTTTAGCTCGCCTCCGCAACAAACAAAGCAAATGAGTGATGTAATAAAACGCGAACAGGCAAAACGCGACCTCGAAGAATGTTTTGTTTATATCGCCGAAGAAAATCTTGATATTGCCGTTCATTTTCTTGTCTAGACGGAAGAAACTTTTGAACTTTTAGCCAAAATGCAATTTCTTGGCACTCCGAGAGATTTTCGTTCTCACAAATTACGGACTTTAAGAATGTGGCACGTTAAAGGCTTTAGAGTTGAGTCCACTCCGAAAAGTCGGTTTTAGGAATTTTGGGTATTGAATAAGAATATTATTTTTATGGTATTTTGTGGTATTTTCTATAAAATATCATTACTGAGCGGCATAGAAATTGCTTTAAATAATAAGCGTCTGATTATTCAACACTTTACACAAATATTATGTAATTAGACAGCAATTCTCAGTTTGACAATTTCAAAAACAGGTGTTCAGGAGAGAAAAGCAAATTTTGGCTGAAATCCTTGTTACTTTGAATATTTCTTCAGGAGTTTTTAGACATTTGGCTCAAAATGATGCCCAAAAAGCAAAA
>JANPDZ010000603.1:0-2631 GCA_031431735.1 Acidobacteriota bacterium
GCGCGTTTTCCGAGTTCGACCTTGAATTTATTATGTTCGAGCGTTTTCGCCGCTTTGAATTCGAGTTCTGCCGCTTGATTGAAATTGGCTTCCGTTCCGGCTTTACCGACGAGAAACTTTTCGGCTTCTGTTGCGCGCCACGGTTTATGCGCGACGCCGCCGAGCGCGATTCGCGCCTTTTTGATCTTACCGCCGCTGATTTCGAGCGCGGCGGCAACCGAAACAAGTGCAAAAGCATAGCTCGCACGGTCGCGAACCTTCAGATAATAAGAATTGCCGGCGAAATTATTTTTCGGCAGTTCGATTGATGTAATCAATTCGCCGTGTTCGAGATTGTTGTCTTTTTCGGGCGTGTTTCCCGGCAAGCGATGATAATCGGCAAAGGGAATTGCGCGTTCCTTGCCGTTCTTGCCCTGAACTTTGACGACCGCGTCGAGCGCGACGAGCGCGACGCACATATCCGACGGATGAACCGCCACGCAAGAATCTGACCAGCCGAAGATCGCGTGCATTCGATTGATTCCTTCGAGCGCACCGCAACCCGAACCGGGAGCGCGTTTGTTGCACGGCATTGTCACATCGTAAAAGTAAGTGCAGCGCGTTCGTTGATTGAGGTTTCCGCCGTTCGTCGCCATATTGCGGATCTGTGCGGACGCGCCCGCAAGAATAGCCTGGGAAAGCATCGGAAAGTTTTGACGAATCAGCGAATGATTTGCCGTTTCGGTATTTTTGGCGAGTGCGCCGATTGAAATATTTCCTTTTTCGAGCAGTTTGATCTGCGCTAATTTGAGGCGATTGATGTCAACGAGTTCGTCGGGACGCGCAACGTCTTCCTTCATCAGATCGATCAGATTCGTGCCGCCCGCTAAGAATGCGGATTTAGGATTCGCGGAAACGTTTTCGACGGCTTTTGCCGATTCTTCCGTCTTGGTGTATTTGAAAGGTCTCATTTCGCGTCCTCCTTTTGATTATTTTCGGCAATCGCGAACACGGCAACATTCTTTTCTCCCGAAAACTGCCATTTTTGCCCGATGTCATTTCCGGTATGAACTTCCTTGATGGCGGCAACAATATTCGGATACGCACTGCATCGGCAAAGATTTCCGCTCATTCTCTCGCGGATCTCATCGTCGGATAATTGCAGCGGACGCGCTTTCATTTGAATGTTTTCGGTCAGATAACTTGCTTCGCCGTTTTTCGCTTCGTCAACGAGCGCAACCGCCGAACAGATTTGTCCGGGCGTGCAGAATCCGCATTGAAAACCGTCGTGTTTGATAAAGGACGACTGCATCGGATGAAGTTCGGTGCCTTTGGCGAGTCCTTCGATGGTCGTGATTTCTTTGTTTTCACAGGTTGCGGCAAGCATCAGACAAGATAAAACTCGGCGACCGTCAACGATTACCGTGCACGCGCCGCATTGTCCGTGATCGCAGCCTTTTTTCGAGCCGGTCAGCTGCAATTTTTCGCGCAGCGCATCGAGCAGAGTCATTCGCGAATCAATATTTAATGATTTTTCCGCGCCGTTGACCTTCATTGAAAGCGAAACGGCATTTTCGATTTGAGATGATGCGTTGAGTCCGGTTTCGGGCGTTCCCGCGAAGGCATTTTTTCCCGCTAAAAATTGCAGAACCAAAACGCTCAGTCCGGTCGCGGTCGCCTGTCCTAAAAATTTACGGCGCGATTCGCCGAAAATCCCGAGTTCATCGAGAAGCAGTTCTTCGTCAGCCAATATACGTTGGTCTTCTTCAGTCAACAATTCAAAATCGTTCTGATTATCTGACATATTTTCCCCTTGTTTTATTTTAGTCGTTAATTGACGTTAAAAAGTTACAGTTTTCTTTTTCACAAAATAAAAGAAATGGGACGCGGATTCACGCGGATTGGGCGGATTTACGCGGATTTTATTAATAAAATTATCAGCGAAAATCTGTTTAATCCTCGGTTCGTCCGCGTCCCATTTCTTCCAAACAGTTTTCAAATCAATTTATCAGGCGTGATCGGTAATTTACGAATGCGTTTGCCGGTCGCGTGAAAGACAGCGTTAGCGATTGCTGCCGGAATGCCGACCATGCCGAGTTCGCCCAAGCCTTTGATGCCGAGCGGATTGACAATCGTGTCATTTTCTTCGACAAAACCCGTGTGAATATCGTGAATATCGGCATTGACCGGAATGTGATAACCGGCGAAATTGTTGTTCATCATGCGTCCGTAACGATGATCGATCAGTGTTTCTTCCATCAGCGCCATGCCGATGCCCCAAACGACACCGCCGACTTCCTGCGAATGCGCCGCAAGCGGGTTCATAATTCGTCCGCTCGCCGTCATTTCGACAACGCGCGAAACCTTGACGGTTCCGAAATCTTCGTCAACCTTGACCTCGACAAATTGTGCGCCGTGCGATGAGATCGAATAATCATTACGCACTTTATCGGGCATAGCTCCGCCGGTTTCTTCGAGTTTTGGCAGATTGTTTTTGCGTAAAATCTCGGTAAAAGCGATGCTTTGCGACGGATTTGATTTGAGCGCGAGCTTTCCGTTTTCAAATACCAGATCTTTTTCGTCCGAGTTTTTGAAGGGCTCGTCAGCCATCGCAACCAATTTTTTCAAAATCGTTTTAGCCGTGTTTTGAAC
>JANPDZ010000604.1:0-3627 GCA_031431735.1 Acidobacteriota bacterium
AAAATTACGCAAAATAATTTAATATATAAAAAAAAAAACAAAAACAAACCGCCACCGCCTTGCTAAAACCCAAACTGTTTCTCCCCCACGCCGCCCTTCACGATTCGCTGACAAAACTTCCCAATCGCGCCTATTTCGGCGAACTCGTCAAAGAGATCATCGAAGAGACCAAACAAGGTTCAAATTCAAACTCGTATATTTTGTTTTTGAATCTGTCGCGTTTTAACGCCATTAACGATAGTCTCGGCCACACTATCGGCGACAAAGTTTTGATGATCGTCGCCCAACGCTTTACGCGGATGATTCGCTCCTACGACAAGATTGCACGGCTCGGCGGCGATGAATTTGCGATTATTTTGAAACGTCTGTCGTCCGATGAAAAAGCCGAAAAAGTGGCCTGGAAAGTTCATCAGAAAATCTCGCAGCCGTTTTCACTCAGTAAAAATAAAATTTTCACGAGCGTCAATATCGGAATCGCGCCGTTTGAAGCCGAATACAAAACGCCGGAAGAAATACTGCGCGATGCCGATATTGCGATGCACCAAGCCAAAGAAACCGGAAGCGGTGTCGCGTTTTTTAACAAAGAACTTCGCGCCCGTTTTGTCGAACAGGCAACGCTTGAATCCGAGCTTCCCTTTGCGGTCGAACGCGGTGAAATGTCGATGCACTATCAGCCGCTAGTTTCGCTCAAAGACGGATCTTTGATGGGTTTTGAGGCGCTTCTGCGTTGGAATCATCACAAACTCGGCTTTATCTCGCCTGCCCAGTTTATCCCGATCGCTGAAAATACGGGTTTGATAATTCCGATCACAAACTGGATTTTGGATGAAACTTGCCATCAATTAGCCAAATGGCAAAAAATCTCGGTGACGACCAAAGATCTGATCGTCAGCGTCAATATTTCAGGTAAACATCTTTCAAATTTCCGATTGATCGATGATGTTAAAAAGGCTTTGCTTAAATCTGATCTATCGCCTTCGGCTCTCAAACTCGAAATTACGGAAAGTGCCGCAATGGAAAACGCCCTCGATACAATTGAGCTCTTAAAGAGCCTCAAAGAACTCGGCGTTCAGCTTTCGATCGACGATTTCGGGACGGGTTATTCAAGTTTGAGTTACCTTCATCGGCTGCCGTTCGACACGCTCAAAATTGACCGTTCTTTTGTCATTTCGGTCGGTGAACACGGCGAAGATTCAGAGATTCTGCAAACCATTATTTCACTCGCCAAAAACTTAAAGATGCGGGTCATTGCCGAAGGCATCGAAACTGAAAGTCAGCTCAATATTTTGACAAAATTGGGTTGCGATTACGGGCAGGGCTATCTGATGTCGCGACCGCTGGCGAAAGATGTAATGGAAGAATTGCTTCACAAAAAACAATTCTGGCTTCCGATTTCAAAAGCTGAAGTTCAAAATTCACGCCAAACAAATTCGGCACAAAACAAAAATATCGCCGCTTTTTAACAGTTCCGAGTCCAAAATTTAATTCGCATAAATAAATAAAAAGACAAAAGTTTCAAAATTCGAACTTTTGCCCTTTTACCTTTTACCTTTTACCTTCACAACTTTTACCTTTATAATCTTCACAAAACTATTGTGAGGTAAAATGAACGCGAAATGATTTACAAACTGTCTTTTGCTCTTTTGATTCTAATGTCTTTTTCCATAAATTCTTTGACACAAACCAAGTTCAATTATCCGGTGGCGAAAAAAGTTGACCAGACGGACGATTATCACGGCATCAAGGTTGCCGACCCGTATCGCTGGCTCGAAGACGTTGATTCCGCCGAGACAAAGGCTTGGGTTGACGCTGAAAATAAAGTTACGAGCGATTATCTGGCGACCATTCCGCAACGCGAGCAGATCAAAAAACGGCTCACCGAGCTCTGGAATTACGAAAAATACTCCGCGCCGTTCAAAGAGGGCGGTAAATATTTCTATTTCAAAAATGACGGCTTGCAAAATCAAAGTGTTCTATATGTCGCCGAATCCGTCAGCGACAAAGGTCGCGTGCTGCTCGACCCGAACAAACTTTCGACCGACGGCACGGTCGCGCTTTCCGGTTTGGCGATTTCCACGGACGGCAAAATGATGGCTTACGGTTTGTCGGCGGCCGGTTCGGATTGGCAGGAATGGCGTTTTAAGTCAACCGAAACGGGCGAAGATTTGCCCGATGTTTTGAAAAACATTAAATTCAGCGGCGCGTCGTGGACGACGGACGGGAAAGGCGTTTTTTATTCGCGCTACCCGCAAGCGGACGAAAAATCGAAACTCTCCGCCGTTAATTACTACCAAAAACTTTATTACCACAAACTCGGTACGCCGCAAACGGAAGACGCGATTGTTTATGAGCGGGCGGACGATAAGGAAATGGGCATCGGCGCCAGTGTTTCGGAAGACGGCAAATGGCTGAACATCGTCGTCTGGAAAGGCACTTCGCCGAATGTAATGGTTTATTGCAAGGATTTGACGACCCCGAATTCCGCCATTCTGCCGCTCGTCGAAAAATTTGAAAACGAATACAATTTTCTCGGTAACGACGGTTCGATATTTTATTTCAAAACCGACAAAGACGCGCCGCGCGGTCGCATCGTCGCGGTCGATCTGAGCGCGAAAAAACGTGTGTGGCACGAGATTGTTCCGCAATCGGCGGAAACGGTTGACGGTGTTAGCTACATCAACAATCAATTCGTCGTCAGCTATCTCAAAGACGCTTACACGCAGGTTCGCATTTACGGTAAAACGGGCAAATTGATCCGCAATGTCGAACTTCCCGGCATCGGTTCGGCGGGCGGTTTCGGCGGCAAACAAAAGGACACGGAAACCTTCTATACTTTTTCTAGTTTCACGACTCCGCCGACGATTTACCGTTACGATATGAAATCGGGTAAATCGGAAATCTTCCGCAAATCGGACGTGAAATTCAGTCCTGCCGACTACGAGGTCAAACAAGTTTTCTACAATTCCAAAGACGGTACACGCGTTCCGATGTTTATCGTTCATAAAAAAGGATTGAAACTCGACGGCACGAATCCGACTCTGCTTTACGGTTACGGCGGTTTCAGCGTTTCGATGCCCCCGAATTTCTCTGTTTCGCGGCTCGTCTGGCTCGAAAACGGTGGCATCTGGGCGATGCCGAATATTCGCGGCGGCGCGGAATACGGCGAAGAATGGCACATTGCCGGAACGAAGTTGAAAAAACAGAACGTCTTTAACGATTTTATCGCGGCGGCTGAATATCTGATCAATGAAAAATATACGCAGCCCTCAAAATTAGCAATTTCCGGCGGCTCGAACGGCGGATTGCTAGTCGGCGCGGTTTTGAATCAAAGACCGGATCTTTTCGGCGCGGCGCTTCCGGCAGTCGGCGTCATGGATATGCTGCGATTTCACAAATTCACCATCGGAGGTGCCTGGACATCGGATTACGGTTCGCCCGACAATAAAGAAGAATTCAATGCGCTTTATAAATATTCGCCCTTGCACAATATCTCGACTTTAGATAAAAGCAGAAAAAAGCCTGTTTGATTTCCAAGCTGATTTTTGCCTTTTTTTGTTCTGTTTGTTCCTCATCATTCTACTTGTTTGACAAGTTTTGGCTTTTTTTTGCCTTTCAATTTGATTTTAT
>JANPDZ010000605.1:0-21521 GCA_031431735.1 Acidobacteriota bacterium
TTTAGCGTGCCCGTCGGCGCAATTTGCGTCGAACTAAGGCGAAGATTGCTCAACTGAAAATTCGTGTAGCTTAAGCCGTAACCAAACGGAAAAAGCGGCGTGTTTTGAATATCGAGATATTTGCTCGTATATTTTTCTTCCGCTTTGAACGGTCTGCCCGTGTTCATCTGATTGTAAAAGATCGGAATTTGTCCGACCGATCGCGGAAACGTCACAGGCAATTTTCCGCTCGGATTCGTGTCGCCGAAAAGCACATCAGCAATCGCGTTTCCGGCTTCGGTTCCGCCAAACCAAGTTTCAAGAATTGCGGGCGAATTTTCCGCGAGCCAATTGATTGTCAAAGGTCTGCCGTTCATCAGCACGACGGCGTAAGGTTTTCCGGTGGCGGCGATTGCTTTGACCAATTCGAGTTGTTTGCCCGGCAAATCAATATCCGAACGCGAAGCGGCTTCGCCGCTCATCGCCGCCGATTCGCCGACGACCAGAATCGTGAAATCGGAATCTTTCGCCGCGTCAACCGCTTTGTCAAAACCGCTTGTGTCTTCGCATTTTGCGTCGCAACCTTTGGCGTAACGGATTTTCGCATTTGCGCCGAGTTTGTTTTTGATGCCTTCGAGCAAGGTGACGGAATCCGCGATTTTTCCGTCGCCGTTCCACGAACCCAAGACATCTTCTTTGCTGTCAGCGAGTCCGCCGATAATTGCGATTTCTTTGGTATTTTTGCTGATCGGTAAAGTTTGATTATCGTTTTTCAAAAGCACAAATGATTTCGCCGCAATTTCACGGGCCGCTTTACGATGTTCGGGCGCGAGCAAGGTTTTTGCCTCCAAAGATTCATCAACGTAAGGATTATCGAAAAGTCCGAGACGATATTTGACTCTTAAAATCCTTCGCACGGCTTCATTAATTGTCGCAAGCGTCAGTTTTTTGTCTTTCAAAAGCTGTTCGCCGTTTTGATTGTAAAGACGGCTGACCATTTCCATCTCGACTCCGGCATTTAAGGCAAGCTGCGCCGCGTCCGCGCCGTCTTTCGCAAAGCCGTGCGGAATCAATTCGGCAACCGATGTGTAATCGCTGACGACAAAGCCGTCGAATTTCCATTCGGCGCGCAAAACATCGGTCAATGTCCAACGATTGGCACTCGCGGGAATGCCGTTGAGATCGTTGAACGAGCTCATATAAGTGCCGACACCGGCGTCTGTTGCGGCTTTGAATGGCGGAAAATAGATGTTATAAAGCGAATTTTCGGAAATATCGGTCGCCCCGTAATCGCGTCCCGCGAGTGCCGCACCGTAACCGACCCAATGTTTCGCACACGCCAAAACTCTGTCCGGCCGGCTATAATCCGTTCCCTGAAATCCGCGAACACGCGCCCAAGCAAATTGTGAACCCAAAAAAGTATCTTCGCCCGCGCCTTCGACGATTCTGCCCCAACGCGGATCGCGCGCAATATCAACCATCGGCGCAAACGTCCACGCGACACCTGCGCTTCGGGCTTCTTTTGCCGCGATAGAGGCTGAAAGTTCCGCCGATTTTATATCAAAACTCGCCGCTTCGCCCAATGGAACGGGAAAGATCGTGCGGTAACCGTGAATCACGTCAAAGGCAAAAAGATGCGGAATTTTCAGGCGCGAAGCAAGTGCCGCACGCTGCAATTCGTTGACGTTTTTCGCGCCGCGCACATTCAGCGTCGAACCGAGCGTGCCGTTGCGAGCCATTTCAAACTGTTCGGGGCGGCCGGCGCCGGTCGGGAAATCGCCGTCGAGCTGCTGAAGCTGACCGAGTTTTTCCGCGAGCGTCATTTTCGCTATCAAAGCATTTATTTTACGTTCGATGTCCGATTGCCCACGCTTTTGAGCGAAAAGCGGTGTCGTGAAAAACGATAATAAAAGCAGAAAGGCGATGAATTTTGATTTTTTTAGACGCACGTTTTTTTCCTCTGATATAATGAAAACCCGATGAAACTGTTTAAGTTAATGATTTTTGTTACCTTCCTTTCAGCAACAGTTTCTGCCCAACAAAAAGATATTACAAAACTTCTGCAAGAATCAGCCGCTTTGATTCAAGCGGGAAATTTTAGCGATGCCGAACCTTTACTGCGAAAAGCGGCCGCGCTTTCTCCCGAAAATGCCGATGCCCATAATTTACTCGGCATCACGCTCGACCAACTCGGCAAAACTGCCGAAGCCGAACGGGAATACCGAACCGCGATCCGGCTCAGCCCGAAAGCCGTTTCGCCGCGCGCCAATCTCGGCGTTCTGCTGGCGAAAAATAAACGGCAAGCGGAAGCCGTCCAAACTTTTGAAGCGGTTTTACGCCTTGATCCGAATCACCCGAACACGATTATCAATCTCGGACTTTTATACGTTTCAACACAGAATTTTCAAAAAGCAGTTATACTTCTTAAACGCGCCGCTGATCTTCAGCCCGCTTCCGCCGACATAAAACTAAATCTCGGAATTGCATTTTTTCAAACCAAACAAGCGGCAGAAGCCGAAAGCGCGTTTGTCAGCGCGATGCTGCTCGCGCCCGAAACGGCAGAACCACTTTACTATCTCGGGCTTCTCGCCTTCAACCGCAACGAGGACGAAAACGCGGGCGCATATTTTGAAAAAGCGATTGAACTAAACTCAAATCACGTTTCGGCAAATTTTATGCTCGGCGAACTCTATGCCAAAAACAGACGCTATGCACAGGCAAAACCATTTTATGAAAAGGCTTTGCTGCTTGATTCTTCAAAAGCCGTTTATCACATCAGACTTGGCGGAATGTATATTTTTCTGAGCGATTTCAATTCCGCGTTGCAAATATTTCAAAAAGCTGCCGCGCTGTTTCCGAAAATTCCTGAAATTCAATATTTTTTAGCGATTACCGCACGCGGGACAGGCGATTACGTTTTGGCGCAAAACGCCGTCCAAAAAGCTCTTGTTTTACAGCCTGCTTATACGGACGCGTTGGCTCTTTCCGGAGCATTAAATTTCGATCAAGGCAATTTTGCAACCGCCGAAAAATTACTGCGCCGCGCAATTGCCGTCAACAATCAGCATTTTAACGCTAACTACGACCTCGGCAAACTGTTTGTCAAAACCAATCGAAGCGCCGAAGCCCTGCCGCTTTTTCAAACCGCCTCAAAGATCAACCCCGATAACTCCGATGTCCATTATCAATTATTTTTGATTTTCTCGCGGCTCAAACAAAAGCCGGAAGCCGACCGCGAATTTAAAATTTACAAACAACTGACCGAAAAATCAGCCGAACAAAATAAAAAACAAATGTAAAAGGAGAGCAAGAAATTTCGCTCTCCTTTTAGCTTGAGTTACAGTTTAGAAACTAAACCTGATTTGAAATTCGCCGACTCTGCCCGCCAGTGCGGCGGTTGCTTTTCCGAATGTCGGCAGTTGAACACGCGTCGGATCACTGTTCGAATTAAACGGAGCAAGATTCAGAGTATTGAAAATGTTGAAGAAATTGAAACGCACGTCAACGTTTGCATTTTCACCCAAAAATCCCCAATCGCCTAAACCGAATTTCTTTGAAAAAGCCATATCGGTATCAAAATAACGCGGCCCCCGGAAAACATTTCGACCAATTCCCGGACGATTAAGGAATGGATTGTTCGTATTCGTATTCGTTCCGAAAATCGTCGTTCCGGCGACTCCGAAAATTCCGTTTGTGCGCAGAAAATTGGCGTTTGAATTACTTGCCGGTTGTGTGCCGTTGTAGGAAGTCGGGCGCAAATCGCAGAAATTTGACGGCGTATTGGCCTGTTGCAAACACCCGAAGATTTTCGGTGTCCACGGAAAACCGCTGTTCCAGGTCACGATCGAACTGATCTGCCACCCGCCAAGCAGTTTTCCTGCCCAACTATCACGTTTTTGATAAAACGGAATCTCCCAGATCGCCGAGGCAACGAAACTGTGTCTGACATCGAAATCCGAAGGACCGCGTTCTTCTTTTTGGTCAACCGGAAAACTCTGGTTTGTAAAAGAGGTCGGCGATTCATAAGAAGCGGTGTCAATGCTTTTGCTCCAACGATAGTTCATATCGAAGGAAAGCTGTTTCATAAATCTTCCCTGAAGGCGCGTGATCATCGCGTTGTAGTTTGAATTGACGTCAGGGCTTGCAAAATACGCCGCATAAATATTCGGATTTGAACCCGTCGTTGTAATATGAATCGGCAGAATTCTGACAAAATGACGGCCGAGACTTCCTTGATAGCCGACAGTTGCTACCAAATTGAGTGGAAGCTGATATTGACCTTCAAGCGAATATCTGTAAACGGTCGCGTGTGGCAAATCGCGCGGCGTTCCGTAAATTTCAATTGCTCCAATATTCGGTAAGCCTGATACCGGATTTGTTCCGCCGCCGATCAACGGATTCGCCGGATAACCGAGAATGCCGGTACTGCTTGAAACATAAGTAATCTGTCCGTCAACAAAAGGCGTTCCGAATCCGTCCGTCGTTCCATTGGTGCCGCAACAAATACCGAAGTTATTGCCATTCGGCGGATTTCGGCGGGCATTTGCAAGCAGCGCATCCGGCAAACGGTCATAACCGATGCCGCCGCCGCCGCGAATGACGAGTTTATTTTCGCCCAACCAGTTTGGACTGTAAGCAAATCCGAGCTGCGGCGAAAAGTTTTTGAAATTGTTGTTCGTGATATTTTTCCGGGTCGTAATCTTTGCGCCGACCAAGCCGCCGGTCGGACCCAAAAGCAGATTTCCAAGTACTCCGCTATCGGCAGTAATCGGTGAGAAATAGTCCCACCGCAGACCCATATTCAATGTCAGATTCGGTCGGAACTTCCAATCGTCCTGCACGAAAAATCCCAAATCTCCGGTGTGGAATTTTGTATTATTGGCGGTCGGTTTTCCTTGTTGATCGGCAACGATTTGCTCGAAAATCGGAGTTCCGTTGGCGAAATTCCACAAACCTTTGAATGAATAGAGCGGACGTGCGCCGCCGACTTCGCCGTTGCTGTTCAAATCGCGGCGAATTTCACCGCCGATTTTTAATGCTTGATTTCCAAAGACATATGTAAAAATGTCACGAAATTCAAATTGCCTTTCATTGATCACGCCCGGCGTGTTGGTTCCGTATTGTGCGCCGTATCGCAAGCGGTCGCCGCCGAGAGATTCGATTTCGATACGCGGTAATCCAAAATTGGAGTTCGGATTTGTTTTCGTTTCATCAAAGCCCCAACGCGTGACATTAAATCGTGCTTCGTTGAGCATTTTTGACGAAATCGTTCGCCGGTAGATAAAAGCGACGGCATAGCTCAAACGCTGTGAAGTAATATCCGCCATCGGACGACTCTGTGCGCCGGTGTCAGACTTTGTTGCGGTATTCGGGACAATATAAGATGAAACTGTAAATTGATCTTTAGAAGTTATATTATAGTCAATCCGCGTATTATATTGATTGCCGCTGAATTTTGTCGAATTAGCCAACAGCACTTTTTGCAGATCGGCGATTCCGTCCAATCCGCCGCCGGTTGGTGCGCCGCCCGTATTAAAAAATTGAACGTAAGTTCCGTAAGTTCCGGTTATTCTGCCGAGGTCTAAACCATTGCCGACCACCGCGCAGCCATTGCGGACATCTCCGCTCAATTCCGCGCAACTCGGAGTAAGTACCGAGACAATTCGCGGTGCCGCGCCGGCATCGCCTAAAATTCGCGCCGTGAGAGTATTTGCACGACCGGCAATGACTGCTTGCCGATACGCCGCCGTTTCAACAAATCCGGTATAGGTATTGTTTGAATTGTTTCTCAAACCTTCGTAAGCAAAGAAGAAAAACAGACGGTCTTTGATGATCTTTCCGCCAAAACTGCCGCCGAATGATTTGTATTTTTGCTCGACGCGCGCCGGTCCGCCCTCGATATTTCGAGGGAGCTGATTAAAAGCGTTCAGCACCGGATCGTTGATTTTGTAAAAAACACTGCCGCGCCATTGATTCGTGCCGTTTTGCGAAACGACCTTGATTTGCGCACCGCTGTTGCGTCCGTCTTCAGCCGAATAAGTGCTCGAAGTGATCTGCACTTCTTTGACACTTTCCTGCGTCGGCGTGATGACCGCGCCGCCGCCCCACGTCTGACTGTTGACGCTCGATCCGTCAATTTGATAATTATTTGACGAAACGCGCTGACCGTTAGCTGAAATCGGCTGGCGGTCTTCGGTTGCGAAAATGGAATTGCTCGAACCACCCGGTCCGCTTGTGTTTGGCAAAAGCGTTCCTGAACCGTTAGCACTTCTCGCGCCGGTGCCGAAAATTCCGGGGGTCAACCGGGCAAGTTCATACGGATTGCGCCCGTTTTGAGGCAAACTCAGAACTTCTTGAGTGGTGATGGTTTTTCTGATGTTCGCATCTTCCGTCTCAAGCGGCGCGGTTTCTGCCGTGACCGTCACGGTTTCCGAAATGCCGCCCGCTTGCAAGGCAACATTAACGCCTTCCAATGTTTCCGCATTTATCGTCACATCTTCGACCACCTGTTTTTTAAAGTTTTCCTTTTCGACCGTGACCGTGTATAAACCCGGCGCGAGTCCTGAAAAACGATAAAAACCGCCGTCGCTCGTTTTTGTTTGTTGTGTTTGATTTGTTTCTTTGTTGATTAAAGTGACGGTGGCGTCAGCGACGATCGCGCCGGCGTTGTCCGTCACAGTTCCCTGAATGCCTGCTTTGAATTGCGCATTGGCAACGATCACCGCACTTGCCAAAAACACAATACATCCGAGCAGATTGATTAATTTAAAAGTTGTTTGCCGCATAAAATCCTCCAAAAGCCTCATGCAAATCTGAATTCTAATTTTTAAGAGCTAAAAAGACGGAATATTTTTTTTCAAGGTTTTGATACCTTTTTATAAGTTTGAATTAATATAGAAAATTAAACGACAACCCTTAGAAAATCGTTTTACTAAATCGTCTTACTAAATCGTTTTAGTAGTATTTTACAAAAATATAACATAGTGTTAAGTATAGTCAAGTGAATTTTTACGGGTTGATAAAATCGTCGATTTTATATATGTTCATATCTTGAGAGAATTAAGCATCAGAAAATAGCTGCAATGTCGGTAAAAAAAGAAAAAAAGGTAAGAAATTACAACGACAATTCAATGGAGTCTTCTCAACAAAAAAATATCAGTTTGAAAGAGGTCGCGGCATATTTGAAACTTTCGCCGACCACTGTTTCCATTGTTCTCAACTACTCGCCTTTAGCCGATTCGATTCCGCAGGAAACTAAAGACCGAATTTTTGAAGGGGCGCGAAACTTAAATTATCGCCCGAATTACATTGCCCGTTCGCTTCGCAATCAACGGACGCACACGATCGGCGTTTTGATACCGGAAATGAGCGACGGTTATTCGGCGGCGGTTTTGAGCGGTGTTGAAGAAAGACTTCTTCAGGAAGGCTATTTCTATTTTGTTGCGAGCCACCACCACCACGAGGATTTGATTGAAAAAAACACTCAATTTCTGATCGGCAGATGCGTTGAGGGAATTTTAGCGATTGACACGCCGATCAATCAGCAGAGTCCGGTGCCAATAGTTTCAATTTCGGGACACGACCGCATCAAAGGCATCACAAATATTGTTTTGAATCACGAAAAAGCCGCACATCTCGCAATCGAACATCTTCATGATCTCGGACATCGAAAAATTGCGGTTATCAAAGGACAGGAATTCAGTTCCGACACCGAAGTTCGTTTAAGAACGATTTTGGAAACTGCTCAGAAATTCGATATTTTGATCGCAGATAATTGGATCACTCAATTAATCGGCGACGATCCTTCGCCCGAAACCGGTTATCGGGCAACCAAAGAACTTTTATCACACGGCGAAAAATTTACGGCGATTCTGGCTTTTAACGATATTTCGGCGATCGGCGCGATTCGGGCATTGCGGGAAAATGACCTCGACGTTCCAAGAGATGTTTCAATTATCGGATTTGATGATATTACAGCCGCTGAATTTCATTATCCGGCATTAACGACGATCCGCCAACCGCTCAAAATAATGGGAAATTTAGGCGCGGAACATCTTTTGCAAAATATCCAAAAAAACTCGGCTGACACGCTATCTTTGGAAATCACTGTCGAGCCGGATTTGGTTATTCGTCAGTCAACGGCAGAAGTTTCAAAATAATTTATTCGCTTACTCAATTTCCAATTCGCGGTAATTTCCGTGCCAATAAACAAGCGGGATTTCGTCTTTTACACTCGATTTTTCAATCAATCCAACAAAGATCGTATGATCGCCGCCTTCGTGCGCGTAAGCAAGCCGGCATTCGAGTGTCACAAACGCATCTTCCAAAACGGGAATTTCACCAATGCCGGGCCGATAGCGGGTGCCTTCAAACTTGTCGGGAATCGGGGCAGCAAATCGGTTCGAGAGGTTTTCCTGTCCTTCGGCTAAAACATTGACCACGAAAAGTTCGCTTTCGCGAAAGGCATTATGACTGCCGGATTTTTTGTCAATACAGACAAGTATCATCGGCGGTTCGAGCGACACAGAAGCAAAAGCACTGACCGTAATGCCGTGAAACTTATTGTTGGCATCTTTGGTCGTCACGACCGTTACACCGCTTGCGAACCGCGAAAGCGCGGCGCGAAATTCATCTTTGCTGATAGCCATATTTTAAAATTTGTATCCATCTTTTCGAGCTAAAATTGAATCCTAAAAATCTGAGGAAAATAAAGCTTAGCTGACGATTACTGTTGATTTTACCAAAGTCCGAAAGTTTGTAATAGTCTAATTTTCAATCTTTCCATAAAATATATTTGTATGAAATTAAAATTGCTTTTGTTTTTAGTTTTTGTTTTTCCGGCGTTTGTTTCGGCACAATCGCCGGGTAAGATTTTGAGTCAGGCAAACAAAGCTCTCGGCGGCGAAAAGATTTTGAAAGCCGTGCGGTCGTGGCAAATTTCGGGAAAAATAACCCGCCAATCCGATGGCGCAACCGGCGCGTATCAATCTTACGCAAACAACCCGAATTTATACGGCGAATCCTTTGATTTGAATGGATTTGAATCGGCAGTCGGCTACAACGGAAAATCGGGTTGGACGCGCGATTCAAAAAACGGTTTGCGAACGCTGACCGGCGATGCAAGCCGCAATTTTCAAGCCGAAACATTTTACCGAACCTCGCGATGGCTCAATGCGAAAGCCGAAAAAACCAAAATTTCGGCAGGCGGAAAAACGACACTCGACAGCAAAGCGGCAAATGCAGTCGTTTTGACAACCGCAAAAGGCGTGCAAATTAAATTGTATTTTGATGCGGCGACAAATCTTCTTCTGCGTGAAGAAATCCCGAATGGCGACACGGTCAAAACCATCGATTACAGCGATTACCGCAAGGTTGACAATATTCTCGAAGCATTTTCGATCGTTTCAAAGATCGGCGACGAAATTTTTGAGATCAAGCTCGACGAGATAAAACACAATCCGCAAATTGCCAAAGCCGTCTTTGATTTTCCGCGCATCTCAAATGATCCATTGCCCGATGTCAAAAATTTATTGGACGAGGTTCGCGCCAATGCCGAAAAAATTGATGACATTTTAGAGAATTACAGCTACAAGGAAACACGGATTGACCGCGAGATCAACAAGGCGGGAAATCTGGTCGAAAAAGAATCGGAAACCGTTTTGCTCTCGTTTTACAAAGGCTATCGCATTCGCCGTCAGATTGAGAAAAACGGCAAGCCACTTTCTGCTTCCGAACAGGCGAAAGAAGATAAGACGGTCGAAAAACAGGTTGCCGACATTGAAGAAAAAGTTGCTAAAAAAGAAAAACGCGAGGCAAATAATTCGGCACGCACGCCTGACGAAGAAAACAAACGCATCACGCTTTCCGACGCGCTGAAAGGTTCGCTGCTCGTCAATCCGCGACGTGAACGCTTTCGCGGACGCGACGTGATCGTTTTCGATTACGAACCGAATCCGCAATTTAAACCGCAAAGTCGTTTTGAGAAACTATTCGCCTTCTGCAACGGCGCGGTTTGGATTGATGCAAACAGCAAACAGGTCGTCCGGCTTGAAGCCTTTCTGGTGCAAAGCGCGGGAAATTTTATCGGCAAGGTCAAACGCGGTGCCTCGTTTTCGCTTGAAAACGAACTCATCAACAATGAAATCTGGTTGCCTTCGCGGGCGGATGTCAATCTTTCGATCAAGATTCTGTTCGCCGGAATCAACGTCAACAATCTCATCAAATACGGCGATTACAGCAAATCAAAGGTCGAGATCAAAGACGCGACCGTTGATACTCCGCAAAAGCCGTAATTTTTGTTGTTTTTGTGATTTAAAAGAAAATGGCGGAGAGAACAGGACTCGAACCTGCAAGCCCGTAAGGGCGGTAGTTTTCAAGACTACTGCATTAGCCAATTATGCTATCTCTCCGCAAATGAGTTTTGATGAGATTATCAATGACACGCTACGACGATTTACAAAACATTTTTAAATAAATGTTCTTCGAAAATATTGTCTTTTTCAAATAGTACATACAGCCAATCATACGCATCCTCTTGCGCTTTTTTCACAACGTAACCGTTGGAATTGCTGTGTATGTTTCTCAGGTCAACTTTTCTGTCGCTTGAATATTTCACCTGAACGCGCTTTAGACCCTCAGGCGTATCAACTACAATATCATACGCTGCCGATTCGGTAATTGGAATTAACACATCGAAGCCCATTCGCGTGAAAGTAGCCATGGCTTGCACGGTTGCTAAATCGCCTTTACGCTGAGTTATTCTCATGGAATTTTGTTGACCCTAGTTTTCAAAAATTACCGTGTTACCGCAACTTGCGGTGAATTGAAAATATAGCGCAAATTTTCGCCGATTACAAATCGAAAAAAAACGGAAACCAAAATAATAAACCCGGTTCACGTTTTTTGAAATTGATTTCGTTTTTTATTTTCCTGATGTTAAAAGACGGCTGATCTGCGAATCAAGGTTTTGGGTTTTGTCCCAACCGCTCGTTTTCATCTCGATTTCGCCGGCTTGATTGACCAGAAAATATGCCGGATAACCCATATTGAGATTGCCTGCTTGGTCGCGGTCGGCGTATTTCAACAATATGCCGAAACTGCTCGGAATGATGTTGAAATTAAACGGTTTCATTTTTAGAAAACTTTCAACCCTGGTCGGATTGTCAGTTGTCAGTCCAAGAAAAACTACGTCTTTATCTTTGTAACTCGTTGCAATTCGATTGAGTTTCGGAATTTCGCTTTCGCAAATCGGGCATCTGGTTGTCCAGAATGTAATCAGGACGACTTTTCCCTTTAATGTATCGAGTTCGACGGTTTGCCCGTCCATCGTCGTGGCACTGAAGTTTTCCGCGACCGGCTTGCTTTTTTGCCCGAAAGCAACCAGCGCGAAAACCGAAACTAAAACTAAACAGAATAATATCCGTTGTGAATTCATAAATTTTACGACCTGTGTTCTGGGAACCAAAGTGTTGGCAATTGTTCAACACTCTATTTAAAGTAAATTGCTAAACGGATTTTTATTCCTGAAATTCCGAGGGGGAATTTTTAGTGTCGGTTTATGTTAAAATGGTTGCATGTTACTTGAATCGCTCGAAGCGCAACATTTCCGCAATCTCAATGGTAAAATCCTGTGCGGAAAAGGCTTAAATATCATTTGCGGCGAAAACGGACAGGGCAAAACCAACTGGCTCGAAGCGATCTATCTGCTTGCCACAACCAAATCCTTTAAAACTGCCAAACTAACGGAAACAATTTGTTTCGGCGAAGACACGGCAATCGTTAAGGGGCTCGTTCAACAGAGTGCCGAAATTCATCATAATTTGCAGGTCTTTTTGCAGGGAAATACGAAAACTTTAAGCATCAATAATAAAAAAGAAACGATCAATCGTTATTTGGGCGAACTTCACGCCGTCATTTTTAATTCTGATGAACTGGAAATCGTGCGCGGAAGCGCGGAAGCGCGGCGCAAATTCCTCGACGGCGGAATCGTTTCGATCTATCCGCCTTTCGTCCAGACCTTGACGGATTACAACCGCGTTATCAAGCAGAAAAATTCGCTCCTTCAATCGGCACAGGATAAAGGCTTTTCGCTTGAAAGAGTGGCGGAACTGCTCGAACCGTGGAATGAACAATTAATTCATCTCGCGACGCGAATTCATAAAGCGCGGCTTCGTTATGTCGAACGATTGAACGAGGTTTTAGAGAAAAAGCTGTTCGGCAAAGAAGAAGTTTCAATTCGTTATGCTTCGTCGCTCGAAGGCAAAGGCGATCTGACGGATTACGCCGCGCTGCTTGCAGAACGATTAACCTTGCGCGTGCAAGCCGAATTGGCATCGGGTTATTCCTTGATCGGCACGCACCGCGACGATCTGGAAATCAGTTTCGACGGTCACGACCTCAGAAAATACGGTTCGAGCGGACAGCAACGAAGCGCGCTTTTGATCCTGCAACTCGCGACCGTTTCGGTTTATTTTGAGCAAAACAAGGAATATCCGCTTTTCTTGCTCGACGACATTGACGCCGAACTCGACTACAAACGAATCGGACAACTTTTGGAGTTTTTGAGCGACAAAACGCAGACTTTCGTGACGACCTCAAAAGAAAGTTTTATCGAAAAATTCGGCGCAGGCGCGGAGATTTTTACGATCGAAAACGGCGTAGTTAAAGCTAACTGATAGAATTATTACACCAATTTTTAAGTTTTCTGGTATTTTTGTTTTCGTTTAGAGTCCACGCTTCAGCGTGTGCCCGCCAGCGAAGCGCGGCGGGATGCAAACTAAAGTTTGGACTCTGAACAAAGACAGAAATCCGTCAGCGTAAACTCAAAACACCAGAAAATTTAAAAAACGCTTAATTATGTTAAAATTTGCAAAGTCAGAGGTGATTTTATGATTTCGTCAATTGAAACAGTTCCGCGATTACACGGTTTGCCCGTCAGTTTACCGCGTGAAAACGCGGTTGAAATCGAAATTGAAGAAGGCATTTTAATTTTTCGCACTTCAAAAATCGCACAGGAAAGAATTGAGCGACTTTTGGACAAGCAAAAGGCTGCAAAACTAAGTGATTTGGAAGAAACCGAACTCGACCAATACGAAGAAATTGACGATTACTTGAGTTTTCTCAATCGCCTGACTCGCAATCTGACAACTATCTGAAATTCAATTTAAATCTCACGTTATTTTCTTCGAAATCAGCATCCGAACAATCCATTTTCGACTCTTGCAAACTGTCTAAATTTGCAAATAAATGTTACAATTCAGGTTACTTTTATCACCAAAATTTTAAACAAGAGGAATAGACAAATTGGCAATAGCAAAAGAAGAAACTAAAAAGAATATGGACGATTACGATGAAGATTCGATCACCGCTCTGGAAGGACGCGAAGCGGTGCGGATGCGTCCGGCAATGTATATCGGTTCAACGAGTGAGATCGGGCTTCATCACCTTGTTTACGAAGTCGTTGATAATTCTGTCGACGAAGCTTTGGCAGGTTATTGCGACACGATCGAGGTCGCGATTCACATTGATAATTCAATTACCGTGACCGACAACGGACGCGGAATTCCGACCGGCATCATCGAACAGTTCGGCGTGTCGGCGGCAGAAGTCGTTTTGACCGTCCTTCACGCCGGCGGCAAATTCGACTCAAACTCATATAAAGTTTCAGGCGGACTGCACGGCGTCGGTGTTTCCTGCGTTAATTTTTTAAGCGAATGGCTGAAGGTTGAAATTTGGCGCGACGGGAAAACGCATGAACAAGAGTTTGCGACCGGAATTGCGGTCGCGCCTCTCAAAGAAACCGGCAAAAGCTCCCGGCGCGGAACAAAAATCACATTCAAACCGGATTCAACTATTTTTGAATTAACCGATTACAGTTTTGAGAAACTGTCCGAACGTCTGCGCGAAAAAGCGTTTTTGAACAAAGGCATCCGCATTTTTATCAAAGACGAGCGCGACGAAACCGAAAAATCGCACGAATTTTATTACAAAGGCGGCATCGCCGAATTCGTCAAGCATCTCAACAAAAACAAATCGCCGCTCCACGACGAACCGCTTTATTTCGAGCAAATTGCCGACGAGCTTTCGGTTGAGATTTCAATGCAGTATAACGATTCTTACGACGAAAAGATCTTTTCGTTTGCCAACAACATCAACACGGTTGACGGCGGAACGCATCTGTCGGGTTTTCGGGGCGCGATCACGCGGACGATCAACGCTTACGCGGACAGTTCGGGATTGCTGAAAAATTCGAAAACCGTGCTGACCGGCGATGATGTGCGCGAAGGTTTGGTCGCGATTATTTCGGTCAAAATCCCGCAGCCGCAATTTGAAGGACAAACAAAAGGCAAACTCAATTCGCCCGTCAAAGGTCAGGTCGAATCTTTCTTAAACGAAAAGCTCGGCGAATTTTTCGAACAGAATCCGGTTGTCGCCAAGAAAATCGTCGGAAAGGCAGTTGACGCGGCACGCGCCCGTGATGCGGCGAGAAAAGCACGCGAAATTGTCCGCAAAAGCGCATTGGGAACTTCGACACTTCCCGGAAAACTCGCCGATTGTCAGGAAAAAGACCCCGCTCTTTCGGAAATCTACCTTGTCGAAGGCGACAGTGCCGGGGGCTGCTGGTCGGCACAAACCCTTATTTCGCTTATAGATAGCCGAACTTTGAACTTCTTGGAATTGATTGAAGAACAAGAGTCGGGTAAGCAAAATTTTTGCTACACAATTAACGAAAAAGGCGAGGTTGTAGTTGGCGAAATTAAAAATGTTCGACGCACAAAACAAAATGTCGAAGTTATCAAAGTCATTTTGGATAACGGCGAAGAATTGATTTGCACCCCGGATCACCGTTTTATGTTGCGTGACGGAAGTTATAAAGCGGCAGAAAACTTGACTCCCAAAGATTCCTTGATGCCTTTGTATCGGAAATTATCTCAAAGAAATGCAAAGCAAAAAGGTCTCGACGGCTACGAAATGGTTTGGAATCCGTCGGGCGACTCTTGGAATTACACTCACGTTTTGGCGGACAAATTTAATTTAGCAAACAGCGTTTATGAAAAGTCAATCGGGACGCATCGGCATCACGTTGACTTTAATAAACTCAACAACAATCCGACAAATATTTTGCGAATGATGCCGAAAGACCACATTGCGCTTCATCACCGGCACATCGAAAAAACCTTACGCCGTCCCGATGTCATCGAAAAATCCAGACAGGCGCATAAAACAAAAGAGTATAGCGAAAAAATGAAGGAGCGAATGAAGCAACCTGAAACGCGAAAAATTCTTTCTGAACAAGCCAAAGTGCAATGGCAGGACGAAAACTATAAAAAGTTTATGACGGAAAAATGGCGCGAGTTTTACGAAACAAACGACGAATATCGCCGTCAAAATCAAGAACAACTGGACAAGGCGCAAAAAGATTATTGGGCAAGCGAAGAAAATCGTCTTGCTCAATCGGAAAGAACCCGTAAATTTTACGAAAAAAATCCGCAGGCAAAGAAACAACTTTCCAAAATTGCCAGAGAGCAATGGAAAGATAAAAATCTGCTTGAATGGCGCAAAGAAGAAACGAAAAAACAATGGACGGATGAATTTCGCGCTAAACGGAAAGCGGCTTTGGAAAAAACTTATTACAGCAAAACGCTGTCAGCTTTGAAACAAATTGAAATCGAAAACGGCAAAATTGATGTTGAAAAATACCAAAATCGTCGTCTTCAATTAAAAGATAAATCACTTCTTCGCTTTGATAAATTCTGTGAAAGATTTTTTGACGGCGATATTTCGAGAGTTAATGAAACGGTTGCAAACTACAACCACCGAATCGTTAAAATCGAAAAATTGAGCGAACGAATTGACGTTTATGATTTGGAAGTTCCGAACACGCACAACTTTGCGCTGGCAAGCGGGATTTTCGTTCATAATTCGGCAAAACAAGGACGTGACCGCAAAAATCAAGCTGTTCTGCCGCTTAAAGGTAAGATTTTGAACGTCGAAAAGGCGCGTTTCGATAAAATGCTCGGACACGGCGAAATCAAGGCTCTAATCACCGCGCTCGGCACGGGAATCGGTAAAGATGATTTTGATGTCAACAAACTTCGCTATCACAAAATCTGTCTGATGAGCGTTGCCAAAGACGAACCGACATTGGTTAAAAAATCTGACGGAAACGTTGAATTTACAACGGTTGGCGAATTTATTGATGATTGTATCGAAGGCAGAAAACGCGCCGAAGATTATCAAGTCGCGGCATTTGATACGGACACGCACGAACTTGATTTTCGTCCGCTCAAAGCCGTTATTCGCCACAAATACGAAGGCGCAATGCACAAAATTCGGACGCGTTACAATCGCTCGGTCGAAGTCACGGTCGGACACAGCGTGTTTGTTTTTGAAAACGGCGAAGTCAAAATGCGGGCTGGCGATCAGGTCAAAGTCGGCGATTATTTAGTCGCCAGCCGGAATTTGCCAAGACCGAGTTTGAATCCGTTCGAGATTGATCTGGTCGAGACTTTTTATAATTCGGGCGAAACAAAATCGCTTTATCTGAAAGGCGAAAGCGTCAGACAAATTGCCGGGCGGAGAGTTTTGGCAAATTTGGCGCGTCCCGAACTTTGGGCTGAACCGCGAATTTTGTTAAATCAAAGCGAATGGCAAAAATTGATTAAAAAACGCGAAACGCTTGGGCTTTCGCAAAAAACCGTGGCGCATTCAATCGGTGTCAAACAACCGATCACGATCAGCCATTGGGAACGCGGCGTAAATCGTCCGATCAAGTCACATTTTGAAAATTATTTGCGTGAAATCGGTTGGGAAAACGAATTGGAAGTTGAATTTTTGCCGTCGAAAATTGAGGAAAATATCAATTTTGACCGCGAAACGAAAAATGTGCGGTGGCGCAAAACAAGCGATTACAAACCTTTCGGCGAATTTTCGGCGGAAGAGATCGCCGAACTTTCAGACGACGTAAAAATTGTTCCGCAAGCACATAGCGAAAAAGCGTTTTCGCGTTATTTGCCGATTACGCGGGAATTAATGTGGTTTTTGGGTTGGTTTATGGCTGAAGGAACTTTGAGTTCGCATCAGGTGAGCCTCAATATCGGCGAAAAAGATTTATGTTTTGCCGATGAATTGGTTGCGGCGATTGAAAAAACTTTCGGCGAAACTCCGCGTTTTTATCACGATTCGGAAAGCAAAGGAATCAAACTTTATTTCCACAGCGTTTTGGCGACACGGCTTTTGAAGGCGTGGAAAATGAATGGCAAAGCGCACGAAAAACGCTTGCCAAATATCGTTTTCAGTCTTTCGGAAGACTTGCAGTTTGCGTTTTTGGAAGGTTATTTTCTCGGTGACGGAACTTTGAGTAAAAATCTTTTTTCGATGACGACCAACTCGAAAAACTTGAAAGACGGTTTACTTTATTTGTTCGGTCAACTCGGCATTTTGGCTTCGCACAGCAAACTCGCGGCGAAAGAAAATGAAATGATTAAAACGCGTCACGATTATTTTTTGGTTTCGATTAGCGAAAAATCGCAACTCGAAAAAACTCGTGCCGTTTGGTCGCGCCACGCGAACGCCGAAAAAACCGAAAATTATTTAACAAAATCAAGACGCAAAAAAGCGGATTTTGTTGAAATCAGCGAAGATTTGATCGGGCTGAAAGTTGTTGAAAATTCGGCACGGCAAGCTGATGAATTTGTTTATGATTTTTCGGTTGAAAAGGACGAAAATTTTGTTTGTGGTGTCGGCGGAATTTTAGCCAAAAACACGGACGCGGACGTTGATGGAAGCCATATCAGAACGCTGCTTTTGACGTTTTTCTATCGGCAGATGCCCGAACTTGTTGAAAAAGGTTACGTTTATATCTCGCAACCGCCGCTTTACAAAGTCAAACGCGGCAAACGCGAGGAATATATCAAGGACGAAAAACAGATGTTTCGTTTTATGATGAAACAGGCGACCGATGATCTGGTGGTGAAATCGAAAGATCGTGAAGTTTCGGGACGCGAGTTGGCGAAAAATCTGGAGCGGATCGTCGAATATCAGAATTATTTTTCGCGTTTTGTCCGGCGTTTGAACAACGAGTCTAAACTGCTCAACGCGCTGATCGAGGGTTTTACAGAAGTTTTAGCACAAAATAGTGTCAAACTCCGCAAGATCTTTGATCAGGAAGATCTGATGGCGCAGATTGAAGGCAAGGTTTCCGAAGCCGGTTTTAAAACCGAACTTCTTAACGACGAAGAACACGGACTTTCGGAAATCGAAGTGACTTTTCCAAATGGAACAACGCTTATTTTCGACTGGGAAAAAGCAAGTTACGTCGAATTTCAAAAAACGCTTGAACTGAAACGCCTTTTGGATAACGATTTTCCCGCGCCATTTATTTTGGGCGAAAACGGAAAATCGGAAACCATCACATCGCGTGAAGTTTTGCTCGAAAAAATTATGACGGCGGCGAAAAAAGATCTGACAATCCAGCGTTACAAAGGTTTGGGCGAAATGAATCCCGAACAGCTTTGGGAAACAACGATGGATCCGGAAAAACGCACGCTGCTTCAGGTGCGCGTCGAAGATGCGATTGAAACGGATGAAATTTTCACCGTTCTGATGGGCGATCAGGTCGAACCGCGCCGCCGTTTTATCGAACAAAACGCGCTCGACGTGAAAAATCTGGACGTTTAATTTTGAAGAATGGATAAGCGTACCCCGCGCTTATCCATTCTAGAATTTTGAGGTTATAAAATTATGAATTGGGCTGAAGTTGTCGCGCATCCGAGTTTGCAGGATTTGCCGTTTAAGATTGAACTCAACGAATATGGTCAGGTTGTTATGAATCCCGTAAAAATCAAACATTCGTTTTACCAAAGTAAAATTTCAAATATGATGGGCGAAATGCGTCCGGACGGCGTAACTTTAACGGAATGTGCAATTTGGACGCGAAAAGGAACGAAATGCGCCGATGCGGCTTGGATTTCATCAAAACTTTTTGAGCAAATTGAAGGTCAGACGGAAACATTAATCGCACCCGAAATCTGCGTTGAAGTTGTTTCAGTAAGTAACACAAACAAAGAAATGAAGGAAAAACGCAAACTTTATTTTGAGCAGGGCGCGAAAGAAGTTTGGATTTGCGACGAATACGGCGATGTTAAATTTTATGACGAATCGGGCGAACTCGAACAATCGAAAATGTTTCCCGATTTTCCGCAAAAGGTCACCTATAAGTAGCTTGATTAAAGTTTTTTGAAATGTAATGGTTTTTACTTGCGAGTTTGAAATAAAACTCGCATTTGTCTTATAGGAAGGGAAAAATGTCAACAGTTTTAGAAGCAGTTAGACCGATTGAAGATTATCTCGTGATGCCGGACGCGGAAATCGCCGAGCGCATCGAATCGGCGCGGAAAGAACTCGGCTCGCGGGTCGTCATTCTCGGGCATCATTACCAGCGCGACGATGTGATCGTTCACACCGATCTGACGGGCGATTCGTATCAGCTTTCGGTGATGGCTTCCGAGCGGAAAGATGCCGAATTTATCGTTTTCTGCGGCGTTCATTTTATGGCGGAATCGGCAAATATTTTAGGTCAGCCGCATCAAAAAGTGATCTTGCCGGATTTGGGTGCGGGCTGTTCGATGGCGGATATGGCGAATATCGAACAGGTCGAAGACGCTTGGGAACAACTTCGCGAGATCGGTGTTTTGAAACAAAAGGTCGCACCAATCACCTATATGAATTCGACCGCCGCGATCAAGGCGTTCTGCGGACGCAATGGCGGTGTCGTCTGCACATCGTCAAATGCTATTCCGCTTTTTGACGTTTATCTCAAAGAATACGATAAGATGTTTTTCTTTCCTGACCAACATCTCGGACGAAATACGGGCGCAAAATTCGGCATTCCGCTTGATAAAATGGTTTTGTGGAATCCGCACGAAGAACTCGGCGGCAACACTGAAGAAGAATTACTGGAAGCAAAATTAATCTTGTGGCGCGGACATTGTTCGGTTCACGGCAGGTTTAAGCCGTGGCACGTTGACCAGATCCGCACACAAATTCCCGGTGTACAGGTAATCGTCCATCCGGAATGTCCGCGTGAGGTCGTCGAACTGGCGAATTTGGACGGTTCGACATCTTTTATCATTAAAACGGTTGAAAACGCGCCGTCAGGTTCAAAATGGGCGATCGGCACGGAAGTCAATCTCGTCAATCGGCTGGCAAAACGCTTTCCTGACAAAGAGATTCGACTTCTCGCGCCTGACCTTTGTATGTGCGCGACGATGTATCGCATCGCGCCGCAAAATCTGGCGTGGGCGATGGAAAATCTCTTGGAAGGCAATGTCGTCAACGAAATTGTTGTGGATGACGAAACAAAACATTACGCGCTCGTTGCGCTTGAGCGTATGATTAATTTCACAGAGAAAAATCAAGCGAAAAAGAACTGAAAATTGACCGCCGAAATGCCGAGTGAAATAACCATCGAAAATCTGAAATTGGCCGATAAGGGTAAGGCAATTGCATTTCTGCAAAGGGCTTACGACGACAATCCGCGGATGAGCGATGAGAGTTTCTGGGATTGGCATTACACGCAAGCTCCATACAAAGACGCTGAAAAATTACCGGTTTGGGTTGCCAAAAGCGGCGAACAAATCGTCGGACAGGTTGGCACGATTCCGGTCGAGGTTAATGTCGAAGGCATTCGGCGCAAAGCGATTTGGGTTCTTGATATGATTGTCGCGCCCGAATTCCGGCGGCGCGGTTTGGCGAAAAAATTAGTCAATGCAGCGCACGAGGTTTGCCCTTTCGGTCTGGTCATCAACACCGAAGCACAGGTCGGTTCGACGAAACTGCTTCAAGATGCGGGCTATAAAATTATCGTCAATGTTCCGCGGTTTCATAAACCGCTTTTTCCCGCCAACGACATCCGCGAAATTTCAAAATTCAATCTTCTGCGTAAATCCGTCAATTTTGCTTTCGCGCCGTTTCGTCCGCGTTTTAAGGAAAACAAAAATGTGCGAGTTGTCGAAACTTTTGACCGCTCGTTCGAGTCATTTTGGGCGGAAGCCGAAACGCAATGGTCATGCGTCGTCCGGCGCGACGTGAAATATCTCGAATGGCAATTCCTGCGCCAGCCCGCAAAGAAATTCGACATCATCGGTTATTATGACGGCGAGAAACTGCTCGGTTACGCAGTTCTGTTTTTTCGCAAAACGAGTGCAAACGGTGCTGTTCCGAAAGCCGCGATCAGCGATATTTGTTATCATCCGGACAATCCGGCAAAGATAATTGACGCGCTTTTGCAGGAATCTTTAAGAATCGCCGTCGAACGCGGCGCGGGCGGTTTGGTCACGGACGCGCTTGACGGCTTAATGGAAGCAAGGCTTGCACATTTCGGCTTTTGGCGCGTCAAAAATCCTTTGCAGTTTATGGTAAAATCGGACGAGCGGCAAGATTTATTGTATAATCCTAGGAACTGGTTTTTGACGCGGGGCGATTCCGACATCAGCATTTTTGAAAATCCGAATCTATAGATGAAAGTTCCTTCTCTGCTTTAT
>JANPDZ010000606.1:0-2026 GCA_031431735.1 Acidobacteriota bacterium
GTGCTTGGTGGAAATAACCTCGCACTTTTGATTATCAAAAGACGAACTGTAAATGTCCATAATTAAATGGCTTTGCTATCATTCGATTGAAATATCACACAAATTCTCTCTGTTGGGAAATTTCCACCCAGCACCACTAGTGGTGCTTGGCGGAAATTTCCCAACAGGGAAAAATCAATTCGACTGTCTCCGAAACACCATTTGTAGTGAGCTTTGACTGTGGTGTTATTTCAGCCCAGCACCACTAGTATGTTTTTCAACGACAACTATCTCTTCATCATTGATAATTTCCTGAACCTCCGCAACAAAACGATATCCGCGGCGCGGAATAGTGATAATAAATTCTGTTTCCGTTTGGAATTGACCGAGAGTTTTACGCAGCGTGCGGATGTTCTGCGATAAAATCGTTTCTTCGACAAAAGTATCCGCCCAAACCTCATTTAACAAAAAATCTTTTTCAACCACTTGCTGGCGGTTGCAAACCAGAACTATCAGTGTTTTAAGTGATTTAGGAGTTAAAGAAACTCTTTCCTCCCCATACCAAAGACACTGCCGGTCGCTGTCTAAACGAAAACCCTCAAACTCGTAGATTGGCAATTTATCAAGATTTAGCGCAAGACTCCGTCCATAATCCGCTTCGGATTTGGGGGGAGATGTAGCGCGTTCCACAGCAATCGCGCTTTTAAGCGGTTGTTTCTTTGACGCAAGTAGTTTTCGAGATTGAAGGAAATGAGAAACGCGTGGTATAATCAAAGACGAAGCACAGAAAAGCGGAAAACTTCTCTATGCTTCTGACACAATCAAAAGGTGGTTGATTAGGGCTAAAGCAATTATCACAAAATCTTTCAAGTTTCGCATCTCGAAACCCTCTAAAATAGTTCAAGAACGCCTTGAACAAACTCTTGACCTTTGTCGCGGACTCTATAATGGCGCACTTCAAGAAAGAATCGGCGCGTATAAAATCAATCAAATTTCGCTGAACTACTACACGCAAGCGAATCAACTTTCCGACATCAAACAAACAAATCCCGAATACAAAGACATTCACTCGCAAGTTTTGCAAGATGTCTTGAAACGCCTTGATAAAACTTTCAAAGCGTTCTTTTCGAGAGTTAAGAAAGGTGTTAAAGCTGGCTTTCCACGCTTCAAAGGTCAAAATTGGTTTGATTCGTTCTGCTATCCGCAAAGTGGATTTTCTTTGACGGGAAACAAACTGTCGCTTTCTAAAATCGGCAAAGTTAAAATTAAACTTTCGCGTGCCGTTGTCGGCAAAGTTAAAACTTGCACAATCAAACGTGAGTGCGGAAAATGGTTTGTAATTTTCACGGTTGAAACTTCTATTGAGCCGATTGAGAAAACAGGCGAATCGGTCGGAATTGATGCCGGAATAAGTAGCTTTATGACCTTGAGCGATGGCACGGAAATAGACAATTTCAAATATTATGAATCTACTCAAGCAAAATTGCGAGTTGCACAGCGGAGAGTTTCGCGCCGAAAGAAAGGTTCTCACCGCCGCCGAAAAGCCGTTTTGCAACTGAAAAAGATTCATCAAAAGATAAAAAATCAACGAGCCGATTTTCAACATAAAGTTTCTACTTATTTGGTCAAAATTTACGATGTAATTTGCATTGAGAAGTTGAATATTCTCGGTATGTCGCGTGGCATACTTTCCAAACAAATACACGATGCCAGTTGGCGTTCTTTTTTTGGAATGTTGGACTACAAAGCTGAAAACGCTGGTCGCCAACTGATAAAAGTAAATCCAAACTATACGAGTCAAGACTGTTCCGCCTGTGGCAAAAGAGTTAAAAAAGACTTGTCGGTTCGTGTTCATCATTGTTTAGTTTGCGGTTTGGTCTTAGGTCGTGACCATAACGCCGCGATAAATATCAAAAGGCTTGGACAGGAATCTGCAATGATTCCACTTCAAAAAGTAAGCCATAAAGACGTAAAGTGGGCGGTTGCGCCGTGCTTGTCTTTAGAATCGCCTACGGCAGTATAACCGTTTCGGTTTAGGTGGAGAGTG
>JANPDZ010000607.1:0-6846 GCA_031431735.1 Acidobacteriota bacterium
CCCGAAGCCGAAGCCGAACATTTTGACGAGCTGAGTTTTACCGATGATGAATTTGCCGGTGAATTGATGGCAGCGGAAAAAGATTTGGTTGACGCTTATGTCCACGGCGAATTAACGGACGCATCGCTCGAACAATTCAAAACATATTATCTTGCTTCGCCCGTCAGACGCGAAAAAGTAAAATTTGCCCAAGTCTTTCAAGAATTTGCGGCAAAAAACATTGCCGAAGCTCACGAAGAAGTTCCGGTCGTAGTTGAATCAAAACCTCGCCGAACACTTGCCGGATTTATTTCAAATCTTTTGACGATCGGGCGTCCGTCGCTGCAATGGGGATTCGCGCTGGCGGCGTTGGCGTTGATTTTTTTCGGCGGTTGGTTATGGTCGGAAAATTCGCGGCTTCGCTTTCAGATGAACGAATCGCAGGCAAGGCGCGACACGCTTTTGCAACGCGAATCGGAGCTTCAAAAACGCGAAAAACAATTGCAGGACGAAATTGCCAATCAACGCATCGCCAATTCGGAAACCGAAAAAGAACTTGCTGCGGTCAGCCAAGAACGCGAAAAATTGGAACAAGAACTGAAAAAACAACAAATACAAGAGCCGCAACGCATTACCGAACAACCACGCGTTCCCAAACAACAGCCGACAATTTTGCCAAATCGTGTAAGCATCGCTTCGTTTATTCTGACACCTCAATTGCGCGGAAATGATCAATTGCAAAATATTTCGATTCCCGCAAAAACGGATTCAATCGCGATGCAGCTTGAACTCGAAGCCGACGATTATGTTTCATATCGCGTCGCTTTACACAATCAATCAACCGGCCAAATTCTTTGGCGCAGCGGCAAACTCAAAACGAAAACAAGAGGTGCAAACAAAGTGCTGAATGTCAGTTTTCCCGCCGGTCTGTTAAAATCTCAAATCTATTCTTTACAAGTTTCGGGCATCACGGCAGACGGCGCGGCGGAAATTATTAGTGACTATTCCTTTAAGGTTGTGAGATAATCACCTCGTTACAGCAAAACCAATTTAGTTCTACGCGTGTCAGATTAGATTAATCAGCTGTCAATTTTTGATATTTCGTCTCGAAGAACGACAATTTTGTCCGAATTTAGCTGTCAGCTAACAGCTATTAGCGATCAGCTAAACCAATAATTTTTAATCTGACACAAAGTAGAATTAGGAAGATGCAAAAAATAACTTATAACGATAGTTTAGAGGCTCGGTCTTTGACCGCCGTTTGTTTGATTAACGAGCAACGCGGTCTTTAGAGCGGCTACTAAACGATCAAGTTTTTTTTACTGTTATAAATTATATTTACATGTTCCTTAGCTGTCGCGGAGGTGCATTTATGGAGCAACAAAAAACTTGCCTGTTGAGGTCGAGCCTTGTTGTGCGGAGAATCGTGTTCCGCGCGGTTTTCTTGGCTATATTTCTGTTTCCTCAATCCGGTTACGCTCAAACCACGCCGGAAGTTACCACGCTTGAATCGGGCAAACCGCTTGAACGCGAGATCGCGGGCGGACAAAAACACAGCTATCAAATAGATTTGTCGGTTGGTCAATATTTTATGGCGACCGTTGAACAACGCGGCGTTGATGTCCTGGCACGATTATTTGACGGCGACGGCAAACCAATTGCTGAGTTTGACGCGGAAATGAGATTAAACGGCACGGAAAAGATCGAGTTCGTAGCCAAAACGGCGGGCAAATATCGGCTTGATATTGAACCTCGATATAAACTTTTGCCGTCGGGAAAATACGAGATTCGCCTCGCGGATTCGCACGCTGCAACTGAGCCGGAAAAATCTTTGCAAGAAGCGCGTAATTTGTACGCGGAATCAGCGCGTCTGTTCAATGCCGGAAAATACGATGAATCTCAGGAATTAATTGAAAAAGCGATTGAAATTCGCCGGAGAGAATTGGGCGCGGAAAATCCCCGGACGGCAACTGCTTTGACGCATCTTGCCAGAATCTTGGATTCTCAGGGAAAATATGATGAAGCCTTGAAATTAAACGAGCGCGTTTTGCTCATTCGCCAGAAGATTCTCGGCGAAGACCATCCTGATGTGGCATATACGCTTAACTATCTTGGGCTCAATTACAATCACAAAGAAGATTATCAAAATGCCGTTTTATTCCATCAGAAGGCGTTAGCGGTTCGGGAAAAAGTGTTTGGCGCAAACCATCCGATTGTCGCGGTTAGTTTGATAAATTTGGGCGTAGTTTACGATAAGCTGGGCGATAAATTGAAAGCGGGCGAATTATATCAACGGGCTTTGACGATCCAAGAACAAACCGTCGGCGCGGAGAATCTCAACGTGGCAATTATCCTCAATAATATCGGCAAAATTTACAACGATTTGGAAGAATACAAAAAGGCGGAGCCATTTTTGCTTCGGTCATTGGCGATGTTGGAAAAACTGTTTGTACCGGATAATCCGCGAATTTTTGATATGCTTACCAATTTAGCAGAATGTTATGCCGGACAAAGCAATCTGGACAAAGCCGAGTCTTTATATCAGCGCATTCTGCAATTCCGTGAAAAAACGGTGGGCGAAAATCATCCTTTGACCGCACACACTGCCTTTAATTTGGGGAACTTATACGCTCTCAAAGGCGATCTTGAAAAAAGCGAAACTTTCTATCGGCGAGCTTTGGAAATACGCGAAAACACTCTCGGCACTGAAAATCCGGGTGTTGCGGAAGTTTTGAGTGGACTCGCGCTCTTGCTTGCCAAAAAAGGCGATATCGCGCAAGCCTTAAAAAACCAGCAACGCGCAGATGTCATTGATGAGCGAAATATGAGTCTCAATTTAGCGATCGGTTCGGAGCGACAAAAGATTGCCTATATTAATAGTCTGTCGGAAAGAATAAATCAAAATTTCGTTATCCAAAATCAATTTGCGCCCGATAATCCATTTGCGATTGAACTTGCGGCAACGACGGCTTTACGACAAAAAGGGCGGGTATTGGATGCGGTCTCGAATAGCCTGATTGAACTTCGGCGGCGATTCGATCCGCAAGATAGAGCTTTAATTGATAAACTAAATGAAAATACCCAAGAACTCGCCGAACTGATTCTGAACGGAAGGGAAGAGACGCCGCTCGCCGAATATCAATCGAAAATCAAAACGCTCGCCGACGACCGCGAAAAATTGGAAGACGAAATCAGTCGGCGCACCGCCGGATTTTATGCCAAATCGCAAGCGGTTACATTATCCTCTGTTCAGGCAGTTATTCCTGTAAATTCGGTTTTGATTGAATTTGCCATTTATACGCCGACAACCAAAAGCGACAAAAATTCTTCGGGTGAACCGCGGTATGTCGCCTACATTTTGCATAATCGAGGCGAAGTGAACCGGCTTGAGATCGGAACGGTGAAAGAAATTGACGCAAGCATTGAAGGCTTTCGTCAAACCTTGCGCGACCCCAAGCGCGATGATGTCGGGCAACTCGCCCGCGCTGTTGATAAAAAAGTAATGTCGCCGATTCGCGCACTGTTGGGCGATGCGACGCAATTGCTCATTTCGCCCGACGGCAATCTCAATCTGATTCCGTTTGAAGCGTTGGTTGATGAACAAAATCATTATTTGATCGAAAATTATTCATTTACTTATTTGACCAGCGGACGCGATCTGCTGCGGATGCAAACGCCGCGGACGAGCAAAAACAAGCCTTTGTTGATTGCCAATCCTGCTTTTGATTTGTCTGTCGCCGCGCAAACAGCCAAATTAACAAAACCGACGAAGCGCAACGTCAAACGCCAAAGTATTACCGCGACGCGAAATTTGTCCGATACATATTTTGCGCCGCTCGGCGGCACGGCGCAGGAAGCGCGTTCGATTCAAACGCTTTTTCCCGAAGCGACATTTTTGACCGGCGCGCAAGCCACCGAATCCGCACTCAAACAAATCGCCGCGCCGCGCATTTTGCACATCGCGACCCACGGTTTCTTTTTGCAAAATGATGAAACATCCGTCAACGCCAAAATAGAAAATCCGTTATTGCGTTCGGGGCTTGCTCTGGCAGGCGCGAATCAACGCAAAAGCGGCAAAGAAGACGGAATTTTAACCGCTCTTGAAGCCTCGGGATTAAATCTCTGGGGAACAAAATTAGTCGTCTTATCGGCTTGCGATACCGGACTCGGCGAAGTGCGAAACGGCGAAGGCGTTTATGGTCTGCGACGCGCTTTTGTCTTAGCCGGAACGGAATCTTTGGTCATGAGCCTCTGGTCGGTCAGCGATTACGTGACCCGCGAATTGATGACGAATTATTACAAAAATCTCAAACAAGGAATGGGACGCGGTGCGGCACTCCGTCAAGTCCAACTCGAAATGCTCAAGAAAAACGGGCGCCAACATCCTTTCTATTGGGCAAGTTTCATTCAATCCGGCGAATGGGCGAATTTGGAAGGTAAAAGGTAAAAGGCAAAAGGTAAAAGGTAAAAGGTAAAAGGTAAAAGGTAAAAGGTAAAATAAGATTTGTCCGGCGACCAAATCATACAAAATATTACACGATGATTTTTTTCATCGTTTTTTTTTACCAATTTTACAGGCAATCAGAAATTTTTGAAAAAAGTCTGAAATGCTTTTTCCGAAATGTCTTATCTATTTGAAGGAGTTGTTTATGAAAATATATTTGGTTTTAATTTCGATTCTGATTCTAGGTGGTTCGGGAAAACTTTTAGCACAGGAGAAAACTTCGATTACTCTCGAAAGTTATGAAATAACCGACCCGATTAAATTATTCGATAACTTGAATGTGGTTTTTGAGAAATATCAATTAAAGGGTAAATCTGCCCAAATCATTGAAAAAAATCTCAAAGGGAAACCAGTTTATGGAAATCTGACGATAGACGATTATTTTGTTTTCAAACCAGATTATTCGTTGGATGTGATCTTAAAAACATCGCAGGAAAATAGGGGGTATTATGGAAAGGTTTTCCAGCTCAGAAAAAGCGGCGAATTTCCAGAGCCTCAAAAAATATATGACGGACTGTGTGGCGAAGGGCAATCTCTTTTTAGTGTTCTGCTTGACGAATTACTCAAAGAGAATCAATCCGGCGAAACGAATAAATTGTTTTGGCAGGAAAACAACTTGTATTTAACGACCGTTTTCCCAGCTTTAAATCGTCAGGACTACAAAACTTCAAGTAATGGTATCTGTGATTTTTTTGTTCCATCGCCCCAAACTCACTACGAATTATCCTTTGTCAACAAACAACCCTTTTCATTTGTCAAATTTAACGGAAGTGTTTTTTCGTTGGAAACAGACAAAGAAGAATCGGTAAAAAGTGCGGGAATTGTTGCTTTGAATAGTAACCCTCCGAACGAATATCAACATATTTTCATTGTCAAACTCGTGCCACCCTTTATCAAAACCGAAATCTTGACCGGGCAGGATAAAATTGAAGGAAAGCAGCATCGTGCTATAGTCAACAAGATTTATGTAGATTTAGTCGGTATTTGGCTTTATGACTCAAAAAGTGGCAAAGTTTTCTCGAAGGATGTAACCAATATAAAAAATCTGCCGGATAATATTCAGCCGGAAGGTACAAAGCAGATTGTGGATTTGGTTCCAAAAGTGGCACCGATGGTAGATGAAGAAAAACCGGATGAACCACTAAAAATCCTTTCATTTTCCCAAGCAAAATACACCGATGCGGCTAAACAAAATGATATTGAAGGAACTGTTCTTTTAAGAGTTACATTCCTGGCTGATGGCACAATCGGTAGAGTAAGCGTGCTAAGCGGTTTGGGTTACGGGCTGACCGAGCAAGCGATTGCCGCCGCCCACCGAATAAAATTTATACCAGCAAAGAAAAATGGAGTTCCGGTTACGTTAACTAAAAAAATTGAATATTCTTTTAATCCTTAAAAACTGAAATGTTTTTCCCGAATTGTCTTATCAATTTGAAAGGCGAGAGAAAGCCCCAATAAAAAGGCCATCGAATTCGTCGAAGTGAGTTGAAAGACTTGGAAGAAAAAGACCGGAAACTTTACGACCAAGTTAATTCAGACATAAATAAGAACCAGATAGAATTTATTGATTTTAGGAAAAATAACAATGCCAACGACACAAACCGACAGATTGATGGCGATTTACACTCCTTTGGGAAAAGATTTTCTCTTGATTAACCGATTTTCGGCGACCGAAGGAATTTCTGAGCTTTTTAAAATTGAAGTTGAACTGCTTCACGAAGAAAATGAAGCGAGCTATAACCCAACGATAATAAATCCGCAATCTCTGCTTGGCAAGGGAGTTACCATTACGGTTTCCGCGCCCGACGGGGCAAAACGCGAATTTGCAGGAATGGTCAATCATTTTTCACAAGGAATACGCGATGTCCGCTTCTCTTATTACAATATCACGATTGTTCCGCACGTTTGGCTACTTACTCAAAATAGTCAAAGCCGTATTTTTCAACAAAAAAGCGTACCGGATATTTTAAGGAAAATTTTTGAAGGTTTTGAAGTCAAGTTTGAACTGTTGGGGACTTTTGAAGCGCGTAATTATTGTGTGCAATATCGTGAAACCGATTTTGATTTTGCCTCGCGCCTGATGGAAGAAGAAGGAATTTATTATTATTTCGAACATTCGAAGGGAAAAGACCAAATGATTATCGCCAATACGCCGCAATCACACGGCGATTGTCCGTCGAAAAGCATTATCCCATTCTTTATCAATGTTGGCGGTGACAGTGATTTTATCGGCTCGGTCAGCTCGTTTTTAAATGGATATAAACTGCAAACCGGAAAAGTTTCTGTGAGGGATTACAATTTTCAACTTCCGACTAATAAATTGGAAAAACAAGAGCAAAGCCGCTTCACCTTTGGCGACAACA
>JANPDZ010000608.1:0-3034 GCA_031431735.1 Acidobacteriota bacterium
CGATCCCGATTTCGAGCGTCAAAGGTTTGGCGGATACATCGCAAAAAATAATGTCGTTCGGAAAAGGAAACGCGCTTGAACTGCCGCAAGCAATTCGCCCGCCGACCTCAATTGACATCATCAATGTCAAGCCGAAACAGCTTCTTCGTGATGCCCGGATTTTTTATATTTCGTCGGAATCGGAACTGATTTCCGTCAAAATGATGGAAAATGCCCTGATGAAAAAGCCGGAGTTTGAAAAATGGGAATTGGCGATCATCAAAGAATATAAAAATGCCGACATTATTATTAGTGTCGAACATCAGCTTTTTACCTTTGATTACCGGTTCACGATGACCGACCGCCAAACAAATATTGTTTTGGCAACGGGAAAAGTTACTGTTTGGGACGGACAAATCGCTTCAAGAAAATTTGCCCAGCAGATAATTGCCAAACTCAAAGAATTGCGTGAACCCAAACCGGAAACCGAAAAGAAAAAATCCTGAATTTTCACAAACGGCTTAATGCTTTTCGGTTGAATAGAATGAAAATTGATGAAATCCGGGAATTTTGCTTGTCGTTTCCGCACGCGACCGAAGATGTCAAATGGGGCAACGATCTGGCGTTTTGCGTCGGCAAAAAAATGTTTGCCGTGACCGGTCTGGAACCGGCGCAGACTTCGCTTTCGCTCAAATGCACGCCCGAAAAATTTGCCGAACTTGTGGAAATGGACGGCATTATTCCGGCTCAGTATGTCGCGCGTTACCACTGGGTTACTTTGCAAAAACTTGACGCGCTTAAACCTTCCGAATTGAAAGATCTGATCCGGCAATCTTACAAAATGATTTGGGAGAAACTGCCGAAAAAGTTAAAGAACCAATTGAAAGCTGAATAGACATTATTGGCAATAACGATTTCGCTGCAAATCTCAGATTCCGTTGCCGTCAGCCGGAAAATATAACGTCTCACATCAGCGGTGATGTCAAGATATTTGGTGAAAACTGAAAATGCTCTTATAATTCAAAATTGGATAAACTTCAAACAAACCAGGAGAATTTCAAAAAATGTTCAAGATAAATTCATATTTTCTATTCTGTTTATTGAGCATCGTTCTTTTTTCAAATTCGCTTTGCGCACAGGACGATAAAGAAAAACACATCGGATTTAAGGGCGGAATCAGTATTCCGCAGTTGAGCGGCGGCGACAGTAACGAATTAAGCCGTGATTATAAATCGCGTGTTGCTCCGAATTTCGGCGTTTTTTTTGAATTTGACGTGGCTAAAAAAACTTCACTCCAATTTGAAGTAAATTATGCCGGTCAAGGCGGAAAACGCAATGGAATTCAGCCCGTCTCGCAACCGATTCCCGGTTTACCGGCGCTGCCGAATGGCGCATATTATTACGCAAATTTCAAAAATGAAGCGAAATTAAACTATCTGGAATTTCCCGCACTGGTCAAATACAGATTCCGTTCAAAAGAAAAAACCGGGATTTACTTAAATGGCGGCGCGTATTACGGACATCTCCTGAATGCAACGACCGTGACCAGCGGCAGCAGTACGCTTTTTCTTGACCGCGACGGAAGAATTCCGCTCCTTCTTCCGCCCGCCAATACGCCTTTTCCGGCAATTCCGTTCGATGCGGACACTGATATTAAAAATGATGTCAACAAAAATAATTTCGGAGTAACGGGCGGCGGCGGATTCGAAATTCCGCACGGGAAAAATTACTTTCTGATTGATGCCCGCGTTTCATACGGTTTTTTGGCGATTCAAAAAGACACTGCCAGAAACGGAAACAGCAAGACCGGAAATCTCGTGATTTCATTCGGCTACGCATTTGGTTTTAAATAATGGTTTAATCCGTAAAACTTACAAATCGCAAATTATGCGGTGATTGATCCGCCTGTTTTCGCGCTGAATTACCCGGATATTCACCCTGTGATTGTCCGGGCAAGCCTCCGATGACAAAGAAAACGACAATGTAAGTTTTCTATTTCTAACAAATTTGGCAAAATAAAGCTCAATGATTATTGCCATTGACGGACCTTCGGGCGCGGGAAAATCAACGCTCGGCAAAATGTTGGCCAAAGACCAGAATCTGCTTTATCTCGATACCGGCGCGATGTATCGGGCGGTCGGATTGGCTGTTTTAGCTGCCAATGTGAGTTTTGAAGATAACGAAAAAGTCGCCGAAATTGCCGAAAACGCGAAGATCGAGCTCGTCGGCGAACCCGAAAACTTGCAGATATTTCTTGACGGCAGAGACGTTTCAACCGAAATTCGCACCAATGAGGTCGGGCAAGCCGCTTCAATCGTTTCGACCATTTCAGAAGTCCGCCGCATTCTTGTCGAGCATCAAAGAACGATCGCTGAAAATGCCCCGCACGGCGCGGTGCTTGACGGCCGCGACATCGGCAGCGTCGTGTTCCCGAACGCCGACATAAAGTTTTTCTTGACCGCCAAACCCGAAGCGCGTGCGCGTCGCCGCTATGAAGAAGATCTCGAAAAACACCGCGCAACAAGCTATGAACAAACCTTTGCCGAGATCAAGGAGCGCGACGAACGCGACGTTTCACGCGCCGATTCGCCTTTGATGATCGCCGAAGATGCGGTCGTCATTGACACGAGCGAACTTGATTTATCAGAAGTTTTCGCGCAAATGATGCAAATCATCGAGGAAAAGTCGGCCAAAGCCACCTCCAATTTGACTTAATTTTGCAGAGCCGTTAAAATTTTTATTCGTTTATGCTCCCGTAGCTCAGTTGGATAGAGCAACAGCCTTTAAGTAAGGAGCCTGTGCAAGGAATTAGTAACTTGTACAGTGGAGAGTGCTGTATCGGTGAATATCTAAGGGAAATGAAAATTTCCTATGACAACACCGAGGGAACTTTTCGATATTTCGTATTTATCGAAGAGACGCCGTAGAGACTATACGCACTCAGACTGAAATGTCTAAGATATAGTCCAGACTTTCAACTTGTTTTCCCGACGGGAAAACAGGGCTTGGGAAACCAAGTGAGGTAAGCTAAGCTGTGGGTCGCACGTTCAAGTCG
>JANPDZ010000609.1:0-12109 GCA_031431735.1 Acidobacteriota bacterium
ACGATCGCGGCGGAAATTGCGGGTTTAATTTGCGCGGCGGACATTGCGCGGAAAAACGGCGACGACGCGAGTGCGCTTCTTTATACCGCAACAGCCGACGATTGGGCGCGCAACATCGAGGCTTGGACGGCGACCACGAACGGCAAATACGGCGACGGCAATTATTATTTGCGGCTCACGCAAAAAGGAAACCCGAACGCGGGCGACCGGCTCGACCTCGGCAACGGCGCGGGATTTTTTGACGAACGCGAAATCATTGACGCCGGATTTCTTGAACTTGTTCGTTTGGGCATCAAATCGCCCGACGATCTGTTAATTGCCAAATCAGTCAAAGTCGTTGACGAAGTAATTCGCGTAACCACGCCGAACGGCGACGCTTTTTACCGCTACAATCACGATGGTTACGGCGAAATGGATGACGGACGACGCTGGAATTTCGACGGGAAATATACAGGAAAAGGCAGACTTTGGGCGTTGCTTTCGGGCGAACGCGGACAATTTGAGATTGCGGATTGCGGATTGCGGATTGCGGATTTGAAGACTCAAGACTCAAGACTCAAGACTCAAGACTGTTTGAGCAAAGCGAAAACTCGGCTTGATACGATGCTTGGCTTTGCAAATGATGGTTTGATGATTCCCGAACAGGTTTGGGACCGCAAAGAAACGCCGAAAAATATAGATAAACAATTTGTGCCCGAACTCAAATTCGGCGAAGGAACGGGTTCGGCAACGCCGCTCGCTTGGTCAATGGCGCAGTTTATCCGGCTTGCCGTCAATTTACAGGTTGGCAGAAATCTGGACACGCCCGACATTGTTTACAACCGCTACGTCAAAAACGGTATTCCGGGCAAGGTCAGCGATTTCGGCGGAACGAATGAAGAATTCGTTTTGCCGCCGCTAAAGACGGGCGAAATTATCAAATTTCCGCGCAAGGCACCGCCGAAAACAAAGATCGCGTATCAGATCAACGGCGAAACGCGCCTTGCCGTAGCGGACGAAAAAGGGCAGGTCATTTTCGAATTTAAGATGCCGCCGGAAGATACGCTCGCTGTTCTCGGCATCGAAACGCCCGATGGCGCGACCGCTTTCGAGCGCATCCATCTGCTCATCAAACCCAAAACACAGGATTTCACGCCCGAACTCGTCGAAAGGATCAAAAATGCGAAAACCGCTCCGCTGATCGAAAACGGCAAAGCGATTTTGTTTTATCGCGGCGACGCCAAAAGCGTGACGGTCGCGGGCGATCTGACAAACTGGAATCCGGGACGCGTTTTTTTGCAGAAAATCGCCGACAATTTATTTGCCGCCCAAATTGATTTGGCATCGACGGCGCGGGTCGAATACAAATTTGTCGCGGACGGAAAATGGATTTTGGATGAATCAAATCCGAATAAATTGGACAACGGTGTCGGTGGCGAAAATTCGGTTTTGGCGATGCCTGAATACAAGCCGACAAAATGGATTGAATTTCCGATTCCTACCGACACATCAAAGCAAAAATTTATCGGTTTGTCCAAACTTGAGGAATTTGATTTGAAAACAATGAATTTTGGAACACGCAAAATCAAAGTTTATTTGCCGGGTAATTACAATTTTCAAGATAAGTTGCAGAAGTTTTCGGTCATGTATTTTCAAGACGGAACTGAATATCTCGAAAAAGCGAAAGCCGGAAAAATTCAAGAACATCTGGTTGAAGCCGGAAAAACCAAACCTTTCATTATGATTTTTCTCGACCCGCAAGACCGTCTGAAGGAATATTGGGCTTCGGACGATTACGCACGCTTTTTAGCGACCGAAGTTGTTCCGGCGATTGACGCGAAATACAACACGATCAAAACGCGCGAAGGTCGCGGAATCATCGGCGCAAGTCTTGGCGGCGTGACGAGCGTTTGGATCGGATTAAAATATCCCGAAGTTTTTTCTTTCATTGGCGGGCAAAGCTCGTCGTTTTGGATTGATAACGAACGCGTCGTCAGGGAATTGTCGAAACTTGACATAAATAAGACAAAATACAAGTTTTATTTTGACGACGGCACGCTCGAAGGGGCAGAAGACACACGGCGAGTCAATGTTATGCTGCGCGGAAAAGGATATTCCGTAACTTATATTGAAGGTGAAACCGGACATAACTGGACAAGTTGGCGCGACAGATTGTCGGAAGCCTTTGTTGCTTTTATGAATTAAGTATTATAAATCTTTATTCAAAGTATGGACAAAGTTGTTCAATTAGACTAATTTATTGATAGCCAATGATGAGAAATAAAGCCTATAAAATCAGGATTTATCCGAATCTAATGCAAAGAAAACAAATCTGTTCGACGATTGGAAGTTGTCGGTTTGTCTTTAATCAGATGTTGGCTGAACGAAAAGCAGTTTACGAACAATTGAAGGACGACAAAGAATCCTTAAATGGCTACAAATATAAGACTGAAACAGAGTTAAAAGCAGAGTTTCCATTTCTTTTGGAAGCAAGTTCGAGAGCCTTGCAACAAGCGAGAATCAATTTAGAAACTGCCTATCGAAACTTTTTTGCAAAAAGAAGTGGATTTCCAAAGTTCAAAGCAAAAAAGAAAAGTTCGGAAAGTTATCGCGAGCCACAAGTTAATGATTGTATAGAAATTAGAGATACAAAAATCAAACTCTTGAAACTCGGTTGGGTGAAATTATCATATTTGCCAAAAGATTTTGATGGTAAAATTAAATCTGTAACTGTTTCAAGAACCAAGACCAATGAGTATTATGTTTCGATTCTGACGGAACAAGAATTGGTTTTGAAGGAAAGAAATTCTAACGAAGTGATTGGGTTGGATTTAGGCTTGACGGATTTTTGCATCAGTTCCAAAGGCGAATTTTTTCAACCGATTCAAACAACACTCAGACGATTGGAAAAAAGAGTCAGATTTTGGCAAAAGAAATTGTCAAGACAAGTTTTGGGAAGTGTGCGGAGAGAGAAAGCGAAACTCAAATTGAACAAAATGTATGAAAGAATGAAACGATTACAAACATATTTCGGGTGGCATTTGGCAAATAAATTGTGTCGCGAGAATCAAGCGATCAGTTTAGAAAGCCTGGCAATCGGAAATATGAAACAGAATCGCCGCTTAAGTCATTCGATACATTTAACAAGTTGGGGAGAATTTCTTTCAAAGTTGAAGCAGAAAGCAGTTGAATATGGCACAAAGTTACATTTTGCAGAAAGGTTTTATGCTTCAAGCAAGATTTGTTCAAACTGCGAGGCAAAAAAAGGAAACATAAGTTTAGCGGAAAGAATATACAAATGTGAAGAATGTGGATATACGCAACAACGAGATATAAATGCAGCGATAAACTTGAGAAAATTAATAAAAAATTCGTCAGAGGATGGCGAAAACAGACACCGAGAGATGATAAGACCAAAGAAATTGCAATTTGATTTCAGAGGCAGTTTCGATGAAGTGTTGACTAAAGAAAATGTCCATATTTGGGCATAGTTTTAGATACTATAAAATCACTTTTGGAAAGAATTTGTAGATTCCGAAGTTTGTCTCTCAAATCTTGAAAAAAATCTAACAAACTATAAATCTTGTGATGAAAAAAATCGTCCTGGCTTGCGATTTAGGCGGAACAAATGTACGAATGGCGGCGATTGACCGCGATGGTAATATTCTTTACCGAACGAGACGCGAAACGCCAAAGTCGGATCGTGCCGATGAAATCGTACGGGCAATTGTCGAACAAGCCAATGAATGCATCGAGGCTATCAAGTCGGAATGCACTGTCAAAGCAATTGCGGCGGCCGTTCCCGCGACGGTCAGCGTCGAGAAAGGGATTTTGATGAGAGCACCGAATGTTCCGTGTCTTGACGGATTTCGGATGGTTGCCGCGCTCGAAAGCGAATTGAACATCAAGGCGATGATCGAAAACGATGCGAATTCGGCGGCGATCGGCGAAAATTGGATGGGCGCGTCAAAAGGCTTTAAAAATTCAATAATGGTGACGCTTGGAACCGGGGTCGGCGGCGGAATAATTATCAATGGGACGATTTTGCGCGGAATTGACGGAACGGCGGGAGAAATCGGTCATATTTGTGTCGAGCCTTTCGGTGTGCTGTGCGGTTGCGGTTCACGCGGTTGTGTTGAGCAATACGCTTCGGCAACGGCGGTCGTCCGTCTGGCACGCGAAATGGAACCACAATATCCGAAGTCTGTTCTACAGAATAAACCTCGCTTAACGTCTGAAGATGTTTATGAAGCGGGACAAAATGGCGACGAACTTGCTTTGGAAGTTTTTCGTCAATTGGGATTTTATCTCGGAATCGCACTCGTTGATTTGATAAATATTTTAAATCCCGAAGTAATTGTGATCGGCGGCGGCGTAGCAGCGGGTTGGGATTTATTTATTCATCACGTCAAAGATCAGATTCGAACCCGTGCATTTCTCGAACCGGGAATACGTGCTAAAATCGTTCGTGCCGTATTGGGCGATGATGCCGGGATTTTAGGCGCAGCGCGTGGTGCTTTTGAATAGTTTCAAGTGTAAGGTTTCAAGTTTTACTAAAAAGCTTTTTGGAAACTCGACAAGCTAAAAAATAAAAAGGATGTTTTGCTTACCCGCACACACAAATTAAACGAAAAAATAAAAATTTTTTTGAACTTTGTCTTTAAATTTAGTGCCTTTAGGGTGTTTCGTAGGCAGAAAACTTAGTTTCCAAGCAGCTTCTAAAGCCTTTAAGTTGCAATTTTTAAAATAAAACTTAAAATTGTAGCCAAAGTTGGCAGTTAAAACTTGGAACTTGGAACTTAAAATCTGAAACTTGGAACAAATAAAATATGGACGTTTATCACAGAGTTTTAGTAAAACTTTTTGAAGTAACCGGCGGAAAGGAAACAGAAACCATTGACTTAAAGGAATTAGTCAAAAAAGAAGGTTTTCTCGGGTCATATCCAGATATAATGCAACATTTAAGCCGTCAGAGCTGGATTACCGAAACGCCGCGTCCGGGAATCGTGACAATTACTCATTGGGGCGTCAAAGAAGCAAAGAAGTCGCACACTTCGGGCGACAACACTGCCAAGACCATCAGCCGGGAAATCAACCGGCTGATTTCCGAAACTCGCGAATTGATTAAGATTTTTGAAGACCTTGCAAATGACCCATCGATGGAAGATATCGTCAAAGCCGAAAAAAAAATGGGCGAAATTAATACAGCCATCCAAAAATTAAAGTCGAGCGTCGAATAGCTTCGCTTGCCAACGACTTTCAGTTTCGTGTATGATATTCGTTTCATACGATGCGTGAGAACGTGTCAGGTGGGTTTCGCGCCCACTTTTTATTTTGCGATAAGGTTTTATGAGCAAGCATCCGATAGATGAGCGAATTCGTGAAATTGCCGGGCGGGCGGCTGAAACAAACGGTTTGGAACTCGTTCAAGTTGAAGCCGTCGGATTTGGGAAAAATAAGACGATCCGCATTTTTATTGATAAAGAGACCGGAATTACGCACGACGACTGCTCAGCGGTGAGCAGTCAGATCAGCCAACTGCTCGATGCGGCAGATTTAATTGAGTCGGCGTATATATTAGAAGTTTCGTCGCCCGGATTGGAGCGCGAACTTTACAGTTTGAAAGATTTTGAAAGATTTGCCGGACATCTTGCGAAGGTCAAAACAAAAACGGCGATCAACGGGCAGAAACATTTTCGCGGGAAGATCTTAAAGGTCGAAGGCGAAGAAATTTTCTTTGATGACCGTTCAAGCGGGGAAGCGAGTTTTCCGTACGGCGCAGTTACCAAGGCAAATTTGGAAATTGATATAGACAAAGAACTTAAACGTAGTGAAAAGTGAAAAGTGAAAAGTGAAAAGTTAAAGCCCGAAAAGTTAAAAACTGACCACTGACCACTGACCACTGACCACTGACCACTTTTTAGAATATGACATCAACCATTGGACAGAACATCGAAGCATTGTGTGCCGAACACGGACTTGACCGTGATTTGATCATTGAAGCGATGAAAGATGCCGTCAAAGCGGCGGCTCGCAAACAATTTAAGAATTACGACAAAACGGGCGAAGGCATCGAAGTTGATTGGAACGAAGAAGAGGGAATCGTTGAGATTTCGGCGCAAAAAACCGTTGTCCAGGAAGTTGAAAATTCTTCGCTCGAACTTTCGCTCGTGGAAGCCGTTGAACTTACCGGAGATGATGAGATCGAACTCGGCGACGTTTTGTTAATCCCATTGCCGACCGAAGAACTCGGACGAATTGCCGCGCAAACCGCCAAACAAATTCTTGTGCAAAAGGTGCGCGAAGCGGTTCGCGAAAAGGTTTACGAAGAATATATTGACCGCAAAGGCGAGTTGATCAACGGCACGGTCAAACGCTTTGAGCGCGGTGATATGATTATTGATCTCGGCAATAATCTCGAAGCGATCACGCCGAAGCGTGAACAGGTGAGAAGCGAAAATTGGGGGCAAGGCGAACGAATCCGCATTGTCATCGTCGATGTTTCCAAAGATCTGAAAGGACAGCAAATTATTGTTTCGCGGACCTCGGCGGAATTGCTCAAACGCCTTTTTGAAATGGAAGTGCCCGAAATTTATGATGACACAGTGGTCATTAAATCGGCAGTTCGCGAGCCGGGCGACCGTGCGAAGATCGCGGTTTCATCAAACGAAAAGGATGTTGATCCGGTTGGCGCGTGTGTCGGTATGAAAGGTTCGCGGGTGCAGTCGATCATCAAAGAATTGCGCGGCGAAAAAATTGACATTATCGAATGGTCGGAAGAGCCATCTGTTTTTGCAGCAAACGCTTTAAGCCCTGCGAAAGTCAGTCAGGTTCGCATTGTTGACATCAATCGGCGCGTCATGGAAGTCATTGTCACGGAAGATCAGCTGTCGCTCGCGATCGGTAAAAAAGGGCAGAACGTGCGGCTCGCGACTCGGCTGGTTGGATGGGACATCAATATCATCAGCGAAGACATCATCAAGAAAGAAATTGCTCAGCAGATGGGTAAAATGATGGCTTCCGGCGAAGCCGTTCCGATCACGGCGCTGCAAGGCGTTTCGGCTGCTCAGGCCGATGATTTGAAGGAAAAAGGTATTACTGATGTTGAATCATTGGCGGCAACTTCGGTTGATGATTTAGTTGATATACTTGACATCAGTCTTGATAAAGCCGAAATCATTCTGACTGCGGCAAAAGCTGTGGTTGAAGCGAGTAGTGCCGGGTCTGACGAAAAATCGGATGAAAGCACCGAAATGTCGAATGAAGAGGTTTTTGAAGAAGAAACGGAAAATTCGATTGATAAATCTGCTGAAACAACGGCAGAAGAAGAAACTTCCGATGAAGAAAAGTAAGGCAGGAATGAATGGATTGTCAGAACAAGGAGCATTGGCGATGAAGTGATTTTACCCGTTTGCTGACTTTGCGGTTCTGATTTATCTGTTGACCTTTGGTTTACGGCGGATTGCGTTTAAGAATCTGCTGAAATGATAAATATATATAAATTATGTCCGTAGTTGGCAATAAAGTTAGGGTTTACGACCTTGCAAGAGAATTAAAACAAGACACTAAGCGCATCATCGAAGATTTGCGGCGCGAAGGCGCTGATATTGATGTGCCGTCAAACTCCGTTAGTAAAGAGCTTGCGGACAAAATTCGCAATAAATATTTCCCGAAAGCCGAAGTCGCACCAAAACGGACAATCAAAGTTATCAAGAGAAAGCATGATGCGCCCGTCGCTGAAGAAATTGCCGAGCCTCAGATAATTCAACCGGTTATTGAAACACCTGAAATTGAAGTAGTCGCAAAAATTTCGGTGACCGGGATTGAAGAAACTTTGCCGGACGAACCGAAAAAGATAAAGGTTCTTACCAAGAAGATAATAATATCGAAAGAAGAAGTTCCGACGGTCGAAGAAACCCCGCAAATTGAGCCTGAAATCGAGCCTGAAATCGAGCCTGAAATCAAGGCAATCGAAGAAATCAAGGCAATCGAAGAAGTTGCGCCGGTTGTCGAAGAAACAAAATCGAAAGAAAAACCTGTTACAGAAACTTTTAAGATAAAAGAATTGGTTAAAAAGGTTGTTCCGGTGGTCCCTGTGATGGGCGTTCAGGTTAAAAAACTCACCTTGAATAAAGGTGCTTTGGAACAAGGCATCAAACCGGGCGAACGGGTTGTTTCAACTGCGCCGACCAAAACTGGAAAGCTTAGCGACGAGCATCTCAAAGAACAGGAAAAAGAAAAAGAAAGAGAGCGTGGAAGACGCGACGTGCGCCGCGGCGACCAACGCGGCGGAACGGGACGCAAACCCGAATTTCGCGGCACGCCGGGCGAAAGCTCAACTCCGCTCACTGTTTATACACCGCCCGCCGATAATCGTCGGAAACCGGGACGCGGCGGCAATAAAAAAGGCGAGAAGACTTTTGGCGACAGAGGCGGAAGATTTGAAGAAAAAGATTTTAACATTCAGCGTCCGAAATCTATTGAAGAAAGAATCAAGGATCAGGTCGGCGTGGTTGCTTCGGCACAGCTCAAATCTGTTCGTCTGACCGAAGGCGCGACTGTTCGTGAATTTTCAGAAGCCCTTGGGGTGACACCGCGCGATATTGTACAACTGCTTGTCAAAAAAGGAGTTTTCGCAACTCTTAACCAACCAATCGGTGAAAAAATGGCGAAAGAGGTCGCCAATACGCTCGGCTATGAAGTCAGTTTCGTACCGTTTGAAGAAATGGTCATCGAACAAGAGTTTGAGGAATTGATCGCCGCCGATGCCGACGATACGGAAGAAACGCGCGCGCCGGTGGTGACTGTCATGGGACACGTTGACCACGGTAAAACCTCTTTGCTTGATGCCATTCGTCACTCGAATGTGGCGGAAGGCGAAGCGGGCGGAATTACCCAACATATCGGCGCATACAGCGTTTTTGTCAATAATCCGGATAATCCTAAAGAAAAACGCCGCGTTGTCTTCCTGGACACACCCGGACACGAAGCGTTCACGATGATGCGGGCGCGTGGCGCGAAAGCGACCGATATTGTTATTTTGGTAGTTGCGGCAGACGACGGCGTGATGCCTCAGACGATCGAAGCCGTCGAGCACTCGAAAGCGGCGAATGTTCCGATGATCGTCGCAATCAACAAGATTGATAAACCCGACGCAAATCCCGATAAGGTCAAACAAGGACTTTCCGGTCTTGGCGTGCAGCCTCTCGATTGGGGCGGCGATGTCGAAATGGTCGCGGTCTCGGCTAAAAAGAAAGAAAATCTCGAAACTTTGCTCGAAACCGTTTTGCTGCAAGCCGATATTATGGAATTGAAGGCGAGCCCGACGCGCCGTGCTTCGGGCGTGGTGCTTGAAGCCAAAATTGACAAAGGACGCGGTTCGGTCGCGACAGTTCTTGTTCAACAGGGAACTTTGCGCGTTGGCGACCCTTTCATTGTCGGACAAATTCACGGCAAGGTTCGGGCGATGTTCTCCGACCGCGGCGATATTGTGACGGAAGCGCCGCCGGCGACACCGGTTGAAGTTCTCGGACTGCAAGGTATTCCGGGCGCGGGCGATAAGTTCCAGGTCGTTGCGGATATTGAGCAGGCAGTTTCAATCGCCAACCAACGTCAGATGAAAGCACGTCAGGCGGCGATGCTCAAAACGACAAAACGCGGAATCGAATCGCTCGGAATGGCGGAAGTCAAAGAACTTCTCGTTGTTCTCAAAGCAGATGTCCAAGGTTCGGTCGAAGTTCTTCGCGCAACACTCGAAAAACTCTCAACCGAGAAAGTCAAAGTTCGCGTCATTCGCGCCGGTGTCGGGGCGATCGCCGAATCAGACGTTTTGCTCGCTTCGGCAACGCAAGCCGACAATACGCAGACGGCAGTTGTCATTATCGGTTTCAATGTGCGTCCGGAAGCGCGGGCGGCCGATGTCGCCAAACAGGAAGATGTTGATATTCGTCTGCACTCGATCATTTACAAAGTCGAAGAAGAGATCAAAGCCGCGATGATCGGAATGCTCGATGCGATCGAGAAAGAAGTTATCCTCGGCAAAGCTCTCGTGCAGGAAGTCTTCAAGGTTTCCAAAGTCGGTTCGATCGCGGGTTGCCGCGTGACCGACGGGATTATCAAACGACAGGCGAAAGCGCGAATCATCCGCGATGGAGTGGTCGTTTGGACCGGCGATATTTCTTCGCTCAAACGCTTTAAGGAAGACACGAACGAAGTCCGTTCGGGCTTTGAATGCGGTATCAGCCTTGTTAATTTCAACGACATCAAGAACGATGACGAGATCGAAGCATTTGTCATTGAAAGTATTGCCGCGACAGAGTTGTAAAGTGAGTAGTTTGAGGTAAAAGCTATGCTAACTGGAATCAGAGAAAGAACAATTGTCAAAGAGAACGGAATGGTCGAAATTTCCGCGCCCGATTTGCCGGTTGGGACGGAAGTTGAAGTAATCATTTTGGTTGATGAAGAAGAAATGGATACAACCGAATATCTTCTTTCAACCGAAGCGAATCGGGAGCATTTGGAACAAGCAATGCGCGATGCGGAAGATCCGACTAAACGGATTTATGTTGACATTGAAAATTTATGAAGAAGATTTCGTTTTTGCCCAAAGCCTTTGAGCATTATAACTTTTGGTCAAGCGAGAACAAGAAAATTCGTTCTCGAATCGTTGAATTAATCAATGACATTGGACGAAATCCATTTTACGGTATTGGCAAGCCTGAGCCTTTGAAGCATGAATTGAAAGGTCTTTGGTCAAGAAGAATAACAGACGAGCATCGCCTTGTTTATAAAGTTAGTGATGACGAAATTTTAATTTACTCGTGCCGGTTTCATTACGAGAAATGAGAAGACCTGAAAGATTAGCGGAAGTTTTACGCGAAGAAATTATGGAAATTGTCGGTTACGAACTCGAAGACCCGCGTCTTTTGAGTGTCACAGTAACCGATGTCGTCGTTGCGGAGAATCTACGCGACGCGAAGGTTTTTGCATTGGTGACAGGTAATGAAGCGGAAATCAAAGAAGCGATGAAAGCGCTCCAACACGCCGCGACATTTGTAAAACAGCAAGTTGCGCTGAATTTGAATCTCCATCACGCCCCGCATTTGCATTTTGTTCGTGATACGGCGGAAGAAAATGCCGCCCGAATCGAACGGCTTTTAGGGAATCTAGCGCAAGGGGAAAATTTTTTGAAGGATGAAGGATGAAGGATGAAGGATGAGGGATGAATGGATGAATGAATAGAGCCAAAAGGTTTTACTTCATCCCTCATCCCTCATCCCTCATCCCTTAAAAATGTTAAGCCAAGTAGTAGAGTTAATTGAAAACAAACAGAACTTTGCGATTACAACGCATGTTCGCCCGGATGGTGATGGAATCGGTTCATCGCTCGGACTTTGCTGGCTATTACGTTCGCTCGGCAAACAGGCCGAAGTGATTGTCAGCGACGGAATTCCATCCTCGTATCACTCACTTCCGGGAGCCGACGAAATAGTAAATGTTTCGGAAGTCAATGGTAAATACGATGCGATTTTCGTGATCGAATGTTCCGACGTGGAACGCCCGAACATCAAAAATCTCGAAAACCAATTCACCGTCAACATTGATCATCATACGACCTGCGAACATTTCGGCACGATCAACTGGATTGACCCGACCGCTTCGGCCGTCGGCGAGATGATCTACAATCTCTGTAAGGCGATCGGCGGACGAATCTCGAAGGAGATCGCCGAATGTCTGTATATGGCACTTGTCACGGACACGGGCAGTTTTCATTTCCCGAACACGACCGAGCGCACACTTAAAGTCGCCTCCGAACTCGTCAAAGCCGGTGTCAAACCCGCGCAAATCTCCGAAGCTGTTTATAATTCTTATCCTTGGTCGCGCATCGAATTGATGAGTCAGGTTCTTGCAACGGTCAAACGCGATACGAGCGGCAGAGTTGCGTGGATGCGTCAAACGCTCGAAATGCGCGAAACGACCGCGATGGCAGACGGCGATAATAATGGTTTTGTCAATATTCCGCTCGCCGCCAAAGAAGTCGTCGCGTCCATTTATATGCGCGAAGTCCGACCGAACTTTTACCGAGTCTCAATTCGTTCAAAAGGAAATATTAATGTTGCCCGCATTGCCG
>JANPDZ010000610.1:0-2090 GCA_031431735.1 Acidobacteriota bacterium
TTCAATTAATCCGGTGCGGGTTTTACTGCGCGGAACGAATCTGACCGGCGCGAAAGTGGTTGCCGAGAAAGGTTTGACGGCGGGAAATGTTAAAACTTCTGCCAACGGGCATTATCTTTTTGCTGATGTGACGATTCCGAAAACCGCAAAAGTCGGGAAATATAATCTGAAGATCACGACCGCTGCCGGAACGGTCAACGCGCCGTTTGAAATTTCGTCCAAAATAACGCGCACCGGTCGGTTTCAAGGTTTCACGCCCGACGATGTGATTTATTTTTTGATGCCTGACAGGTTTGCTGACGGCGACATTTCAAACAACGATCCGGCGAAATCGAAAGGTCTTTTTGACCGTATGAAAGGCAGACATTATCACGGCGGCGACCTGCAAGGCGTGATTGATAAATTGCATTATTTGAAATGTCTGGGCGTGACGGCCGTTTGGACAACGCCGGTTTATGACAACAACGACAAGCCGGACACAAAAGAAGTCTATCCCGGAGTTCCCGAAACGACGGGTTATCACGGCTACGGCGCGATTGACATGTATGCCGTGGACGAGCATCTCGGAAATATGGCGAAACTGCGCGAATTGATTGACAAAGCGCACGCCCTCGGGCTGAAAGTGATTCAGGATCAGGTCGCAAATCACACCGGCCCGTATCACGTTTGGGCAGAAGATCCGCCGACACCGACCTGGTGGAACGGAACGCTTGCCGATCATCCGAACAATAACTGGCAAAAATGGACGGCGATGAATCCGCGCGCCACGTATCAAACGCAATCGCGCAACATTGACGGCTGGTTTATCAATATTCTGCCCGATTTTAATCAAACGGATCCGGAAGTCGAAAAATATCTGATTCAAAACAGCTTGTGGTGGCTCGAGATGAACGGTTTCGACGCGATTCGGATGGACACTTTGCCGCATGTTCCGCGCACTTTTTGGGCGAAATGGGGAAGCGCGATCAAGCGGGAATATCCGAAAGTAAATATCTTGGGCGAACTTTATGACGGCGATCCCGCGCTTTTGGCTTATTTTCAAACCGGAAGAAAAGGTTTCGACGGCATTGATACACAGATTGACACGCTCTACGATTTCGCGCTTTTTTATCCGCTTCGTAATGCGTTTGCGAAAGGCGAATCGCTTCGGGAAGTTTCAAAAATCTTCGCCCACGATTGGCTTTATCCGAATCCGAATGTTTTGACAACATTTCTTGGCGTTCACGATATGGAACGTTTTATGAACGAAAAAGGCGCGACCGTCGAAGGTTTAAAACTCGCGCAAACGCTGATTATGACATCGCGCGGCACGCCGCTGCTTTATTACGGCGACGAACTGGCGATGCCCGGCGGCGGCGACCCCGACAACCGGCGCGATTTTCCCGGCGGGTTTCCGGGCGATACGCACAATGCTTTTACAAATTCGGGCAGAACGACGGAAGAAAACGGCGTTTGGAATCATCTTGCGCTTTTAGGCAAATTGCGGCGGGAATTATTGCCGTTACGCGAAGGGAAAACATTTGATTTGTTGGATGAAGAACAGCAATCGGCGTATGTTCGGGTAACAGATAAACAAGCAGTTTTGATGGTTTTTAATAATGACCCAAAACCTGCCGAAGTGAAATTTGATGTTTCAATGATTAAATCTTTGGGAATAAATTCAATTTTGAAAGACCGACTCGGCAAAGTTTCCGATGTGAAAATCGAGAACGGTAAAGTGAAATTTACGATGCCGGCACGAACCGCCGGAGTATTTACAATAAAATAACTAACTGTAAATATTTTGTGCGAAAGTTTTATGAATTGCCACTCAGCTTTAGCTAGTGGGACTTGAAATATAATAAACACAAGGCTTGAGCCAAATTTATAAAAATAAAATAAAATTCCGATGAGCTTTAGCTAAAGCAAAAAGGATGATTGATATTTTTATTTGTTTTTGACTAAAGTCAGTAAAGTCAATAATTACAGTTACCCTAGTTGAAACAAGTGTTCAGTCAAGGTTGAATTGACGGATAAGTCAGAACCGTGAGCGGTAGCGAACGGCTAAATTCAGTCAAGGTTGAATTGACGGATAAGTCAGAACCGTGAGC
>JANPDZ010000611.1:0-1688 GCA_031431735.1 Acidobacteriota bacterium
GAAAACCCTTGTTTGATAGAAAAATCGTTCAATCGCTGAATTTGTAGTTTTGTAAGTTATTGAAAACAAAGAATCTCAAAAATGGTAAAAGTCAATTTTAAGACCCAAAACTGCTAAAAATGACTTTTCGGAGTGGACTCATATTTCAAACTATATTATCCAGATTTCCCTTATATTTCATTAGAAAATAGTTGGACTAAACAAGCTCCGGCTCAAGCCAGAATGTATGTTGTTCAAACAGGAGAAAAATTTATTCAGCGATGTATGTTAATGACCACCGACCCAAGCGATTTGGTTTTAGACATCACTTGCGGTTCGGGAACGACGGCATTTGTCGCCGAGCAATGGGGCAGACGTTGGATAACTTGCGATACTTCGCGGGTTGCGCTTGTCTTGGCAAAGCAAAGATTGATGACCGCGACGTTTGGTTATTTCCAACTGGCGAAAGAAGAAGAAGGCGTGGCAAGCGGTTTCAAATACAAAACAGTTCCGCACGTTACCTTAAAATCAATCGCCAACAACGAACCGCCCGCGACCGAAACACTTTACGACCAACCTTTGACCGATAAAACCCGTGCGCGTGTGACATCGCCTTTCACGGTCGAAGCCGTTCCCGCGCCCGTTGTGCAAGCGTTGACTGAGTTCGTAGTTCCGCCTTTAGGCGGCGCTCCGTCGTCCGAAGTCGAGCCGCCTAAAGGCGGAACTACGAACTTGCCAGCCGATAATTCGATTGCTCGTTCTGGCGAATCTTTGCGGCAACACGAATGGCGAAGCGAACTTTTGCGAACCGGCATTCGCGGTCGCAGGGGCGAAAAGATGATGTTTTCCCGCGTCGAACCGATTGCTGGAACTCGTTTTCTCCACGCCGATGCTGAATTAGTCGAGAGTCAAGAGTCGAGAGTCGAGAGCGAAGAAGAACACTCGACTCTCGACTCTCGACTCCGCAAAGAGCCGTCGTTTCGTTTGCGCCCGAACATAAACCGTTGCCGCCTCAGCAAGTCGAATTGGCTTTACAGGAAGCGGAAAGGCTCAGACCAAAACCGAAGTTCGTTATCTTCGCCGCCTTTCAGTTTGACCCGATTGCCGCGCAAAATATCGAGCAAACGAATTGGCAAGGCGTAACGCTTTTGAAAGCGCAAATGAACGACGATTTGAAAACCGATGATTTGAAGAAAAGCCGTGCCAGCAACGAAAGTTTCTGGCTGATCGGTCAACCCGACGTTCAACTAAAAGAAGCGGGATTTGGCACGGACGGCAGAAAACTTTACACCGTCGAAGTTCTCGGCTTTGATTATTACAACGTGCGTGAAGGCACAATTGAATCCGGCGGCACAAACCGCATCGCCGTCTGGATGCTCGACACCGATTACGACGGCAGAAGCATTTTTCCGCAGCAAGTCTTTTTCCCGCTTTCCGGCGAAAAAGAAGGCTGGACGCGCCTTGCCAAAAACTTAAAAGCCGAAATCAACCAAGAACTTATCGAAAGCTATCACGGCAATATTTCATTGCCTTTTTCACTTGGCGATTACAAACGCATCGCCGTCAAAATCGTTGATGACAGAGGAATCGAGAGTTTGAAGTTGATAGATGTATAGTCAGAACAGGGAGCGGTAGCGACGTGCTAAACTAAGCCGCTCACTAGAAGGTTTCGCGGTTCTGACACTTGATGTATAGTCAGAACACTGAGC
>JANPDZ010000612.1:0-2023 GCA_031431735.1 Acidobacteriota bacterium
CCTTTAGGCGGCTCAACCGCCGCGCTTCGCTGGCGGAAAGCCGCCTAAAGGCGGGACTCAGAACACTCAAAAACTTAATTTACGGACTACTTAATTGGTTTTAACGGTATGAAAATAATTTCCGTCAATGTCGGAATGCCGCGCTTGGTCGAATATAATGGCGAGCCGGTCAGCACCGCGATTTACAAAGATCCGGTTGAGGGCAAAGTGAAAGTCAATCCGCAGAATCTCGCGGGCGACGCGCAAGCCGATTTGCGCGTTCACGGCGGCGCGAGCAAATCTGTTTACGCGTATCCGTTTGAGCATTACGAGTTTTGGCAAAATGAATATCCGAAAAAAGATTTGCCGATCGCGATTTTCGGCGAGAATCTGACGACCGAAGGAATTTTGGAAACGGAAATTTGCGCGGGCGATAAAATTCGGGTCGGAACGGCGGAGTTTATCGTCACCGAACCGCGTTTTCCGTGTTTCAAACTGGGAATTCGTTTTAACCGCAAAGATATTATTCGCCGCTTTCAAAAATCCCGCCGCAGCGGATTTTATCTGGCGGTCGCGAAGACCGGAGAAATCGAAGCGGGCGACGCGATTGAATTTGTCGAACGCGACCCGAATCAGGTTACAATTGAAGAATTAGTCAATTTGTCCGGCGATAAAAAGGTTTCGGAAGTCGCCCGTCGTGCATTGAACATAGAGGCTTTGCCGGAAAGATGGAAAGAACATATTCGTAAAATGCCCGGTTGATTTTTGCTCTTTAACATTGATTGTGGAAGTTGGTTGTCAATTTTTACAACAGTTTATAAATACTCAGTAGATCCAAATTTGGAAAGTCGAGGTACTTTCGACCGTTAAAAGCGGTCATTGAAAACAATTAAAACCGCAAAAATTCGCCAATTATCGGAAGCAAAATCTAAAATCCGGCAAAAGTCCATAGATTGGGATTGATTAATAATCCACGCATCCCAAATCCCAAATTTGGATCTACTGATACTCGCCGAAAACAAAGTGATGCTCAAAAATATGCAAAAGCGCGAGCAGGAAACCGTTGAAAGAAAAGAAATCGCAAGAAAAATTGCAAAACACGATTAGAATTTCAAACATCTGTTTCGATGACAAAAATAATTTGACCGTCGGCAACCGAAAGTTAAAATAAGCATCATAAAAATTATGAAACAGGCAATCAGAAGTTTTTCGCTGTTATTTATTATCGCTTTTTGCGTCATCGGTTTTGCTGACGGGCAAACCATCACGAAAGATTTACCGAATTTTTATCCGATCAACGAAGTTCTCTATCGCGGCGGACAACCGACCGAAGCGGGTGTTAAAGAACTCGCGAAAATGGGCGTCAAAACGATCATTGATTTGCGCGGCGCGGACGAAAAGGCGAAAAAAGAAGAATCGTGGGCGCAAAATGCAGGGATTCGTTTTATTAACAAGCCTTTGAACAATTGGTTTGAGCCGAAAAACGCGAAGATCGAAGAAATAATTGCCGAAATCAATAAACCCGAAAATCAGCCCGTCTTTGTGCATTGTCAGCGCGGCGCGGACCGCACGGGAACGGTCGTCGCCGTTTACCGAATCACGCACGATAATTGGACGGCGCAGCAGGCAAACGCTGAAGCGAAAAAATTCGGTTTCGGATGGTGGCAGTTTTGGATGAAAGATTATATCAACGATTATTACCGCGATTTTAAGAAGTGATTTGATTAATCAACATCTTCAATCTCATTACTGAGCGGTCTAAAAATTGCATAGCTTAGAAAAGAAGAAGTTTGCCCGCGAAGGCGAAAAGACGCTAAAATAAAGCGATAATGATTGAATTTAATTTTCTTTTTCGTGTCTTTCGCCTCCGCGGCCAAACTTCTTAAAAACACTAATAAATTTCAACTAGTGGTGCTTGGTGGAAATAACCTCGCACTTTTGATTATCAAAAGACGAACTGTAAATGTCCATAATTAAATGGCTTTGCTATCATTCGATTGAAATATCACACAAATTCTCTCTGTTGGGAAATTTCCACCCAGCA
>JANPDZ010000613.1:0-12853 GCA_031431735.1 Acidobacteriota bacterium
TTTTTACCTTTAATTTGAGAAAAGATGAAAGGTTATCAATCAATTTACAGCAAATTTGAAGTCTGGAAGGGTTGCTTTGCGCCCGCATTAGTTGAAATATAGATTCCTAACTTTTTACTGAGGCATTACATTTGGTTTTAATTTTCGTATTTTTCGTGTGTTTCGTGGGCAAATCTATTTTTCCGATTATTTTGTCAGCAGCGGCTGTAAGGCTTTATAAACATTGTCGGTCATGATCTTTTCGCCCTCGGCGTTCGGGTGAATTCCGTCAGGCTGATTCAAATCCGGGTTGAGCGCGACATTTTCTAACAGAAACGGTAAGAATGCAACCTTGTATTCACTTGCCAGATCGGGAAATGTCATCTGATAATCGCGTTGATATTGGGCACCTATATTCGGCGGCGCAAGCATCCCGCATAGCAATATCCGGATCTTTTTCTTTTGCGCTTTTTCGATGATCGCAGCGAGGTTTTTCTTCATCTTATCAACCGGCATTCGCCGCAAAAGATCGTTCGCGCCGAGTTCTAAAATTAAGATCTGCACATTTTCCTGTTCTAAAACCCAGTCAATTCTTTCGAGCCCGCCAATTGTTGTATCGCCTGAAACTCCGGCATTGAGAACTTCGTAATCAAAACCGTCCGCCTTGAGTTTCTCCTGCAATAGATACGGGTAAGATTCCTTTTCGAGCAAGCCGAAACCGGCCGTCAAACTGTCGCCGAAGGCAACGATCTTCGGTTTATCCGATTTGGCGGGCGGCATTGCCAGCGGCCGCTTTGAGTTTGAGTTTGCACGCTTGGCGGTCGTCGCGTCGCATGATACGCAGAAAAATACCGAAAAGACAAAAGATAGTATAATAATCGCACGGAAAAGACTTTTCATAACTTTGCAAACTTTTTACGTTGAAATCCGTTTATAAGATTCAGATTTATTTGAACTTGTTTGAGCTTTTTTCGCAAGCTATGATTGAAAACAACAGAAGTCAGTGGTCAGTGGTCAGTGGTCAGTTTCAAATAAACGACCGACCACCGGCCTCTGACCTCTGACTACTAATTATGATTGAACTAAAAAATGTTACAAAAACCGTTCGTTCGGGCGTCGAAGATCTGACGATTCTCGACGATGTTTCGCTTGAGATTCCCGACGGCGAATTTGTCGCCATTACGGGTGCATCAGGCAGCGGAAAATCAACGCTACTCGGTTTGATCGCCGGTCTCGACGCGCCGAGCGCGGGCGAGATCTCGATTGACGGCGACGAAGTTACAAAAATGAGCGAGGACCAATTAGCCTCCTTAAGAAGCGAAAAGATCGGTTTTATCTTTCAGTCTTTTCATCTCATCCCGTCGCTCACAGCTTATGAGAACGTGCTGATTCCGATGGAGATTCTGGGTTTGAAAGAAGCCCGCAGCCGCGCCGAACAGCTTCTCGAAGAAGTTGATCTGACCAATCGCGGACATCATTATCCGACCGAACTTTCGGGCGGCGAACAGCAGCGCATCGCAATCGCCCGCGCTTTTGCCAACAGCCCGAAAATATTATTGGCAGACGAACCGACCGGAAATCTCGATTCGCGCAACGGACAACATATTTTCGATCTGATGACTGCGCTGCACAAGCAAAACAACGTCACGCTGATTCTTGTCACACACGATCAGGCATTGGCGGACAAAGCGCAGCGGCAGATTCGGCTCAAAGACGGAAAAGTAACTAAAGACACGGCGACGCTGTGATGCAGAGACACGGAGATTTTTTCGCCGCGTCGCCGCGTCGCCCGATCTCCGTGTCACAATATTTATGAATTTTATTTTTAATCTAACCTGGCGCGAAATCCGCTCGTCGTGGCGCCGACTTTTATTCTTTTTCTTGTGCATCGCGATCGGTGTCGGTTCGGTCGTCGCGCTTCGTTCGCTGATCCAGAACCTGAGTAAATCGGTCGGCGGCGACGCACGCGCGCTAATGACCGCCGATCTCGAAGTCAGTTCGACCAACGATTTTTCGCCAACCGACATCCAGAAGATCGAAGCGGTCATCAATAAAACAAACATCATCGAAGCACGCAACGAAGCGATCACGACCTCGGCGATGGCAAAACCGCTTGACCCGAATAATGAAACGCTGTCGTTCGCCGAATTAAAAGGCATCGAGCCGCCATTTCCGCTCGTCGGCAATTTCAAAACTTCGGACGGCAAACCTTTTGATTTTAAGTTACTTGAGAATAACGGCGCGGTCGTCTCGCCGCTGCTGCTTGATGATCTCAAGATCAAGATCGGCGATCGGGTCAAGATCGCCGAAGGTGAATTTCAGATTCGTGCGACATTTGACGAAGAACCCGGCGGCGCCAGCGGTTTTCGTCTCGGACCAAGAGTTTTCATCGAGAAAAAAGCGTTTGACACGTCCGGCATCACGAGCGGCGGCGGACGAATGCGGCGGCGCATTCTATATCGAACGAGCGACAATCCGACCGAACTTGTCAAACAATTGCGAGAGAGTTTGAAAGGCACGATCCTGACTGTGCAATCATATCGCGAAACGCAGGAAAACCTCGGCGAACAATTTTCGCGAACGGAAAATTATCTTTCGCTGACCGGACTTTTGATTCTGGTCCTCGGCGGTGTCGGCGTGTGGAACGTGGCGCGCGTTTTTGTCGAGCAAAAGCGTAAATCCGTCGCCGTTTTGAAATGTCTCGGCGCGTCGGGAACACGCATCATTACGGTTTATCTTTTGCAAATCCTGACTTTGGGGTTTCTCGGCAGTTTGTTCGGCGTGTTCCTCGCGCAATGTTTTTTGTGGTTTGCAAAATCGCGTTTCAACGACGCGCTGCCCGCGACAATGAGCTATTCGATCCATTTGGCAGTCGCGCTGCAAGGCATTCTGCTCGGCGTTTTGATCTCGCTCCTTTTCTCGGCGCTGCCGCTGCTTCAGGTTCGCAATATCAAACCGCGTCTATTGCTGCACGACGCGACGGGCGAAAAAACGCGGCGGCTCGATTGGACGAAAACAATTTTCGGCGCGGTTTCGCTCTTTGGATTGCTCGCTCTTTCGGTGTGGCAAGCCGGTTCGATCCTGGTCGGCACGTTTTTCCTCGTCGGTTTGGGATTAACTTCCGTGTTCCTTTATCTCGCGGCCGTTGTCTTAACTCTGATCTTGAAACGATTTCGTAATCTCGGCTCGTTTGCGATCGGTCAGGCGATCAATTCGCTCTATCGTCCGGGCAATCAGACGCGGATCATTTTGCTCGCCGTCGGTTTGGGCGCATTCGTCGTCCTGACAGTTCAATCGCTTCAAACAAATCTCGTCCGGGAATTTGATTTTACGCGCAACGGAAAACTGCCAAGCCTTTTTATCATTGATATTCAAAAAAGTCAGATCGATGAGCTCGCGAAAATGCTCGAAGAAAAAACGGGCGAAAAGGCACAGACTTTGCCAACGATTCGCGCACGTATCGCGTTTGTCAACGGTCAGACATTTGATTATCAAAACCGCGAAACGCGCCAACAACAAGGACAGATCGGACGCGAATTTGCCGTCACTTATCGCCCGAAGCTTGATGAAAATGAAACAATCATTGACGGTGAATGGTGGAATGCCGATGCGGGAGTTCCGCAAGTTTCGGTCGAGGAAGATATGGCTGGAAGGTTAAAAGTGTCGGTCGGCGATTCGATCACTTACGACATTTCCGGCCGCAAGATCACGGCGCAGGTCGCCAATATTCGCAAACTCGATCTGCGAAATACGCGCACGGCATTCGTATTTGTTTTCGCGCCCGGCGTTCTGGAAAAAGCGCCGCAAACATTTGCCGCCAATGTTTTGAAACGCATTCCTGAAACAGAACGGCAACGCCTTCAACGAAAACTGGTTGACAAATTTCCGAACATTCAGATCTTCGATGTAGCCGATATTGTCGCGACGGTTCAAAAACTTGTCAACAACTTTGTGCTGGCGATCTCGTTCGTCGGCAGTTTTGTGATCCTGAGCGGAATATTGATTCTCGTCGGCTCGATCGCGCTGACCAAATCGCAGAGAATTTACGAAAACGCGATCTTGAAAACTCTCGGTGCGAAACGCCTCACGTTAGCGACCATCCTTTTCGCCGAATACGGACTTTTGGGTCTTTTGGCGGGCATCATCGGGGCGATTTTTGGAACCGCGCTATCGTTTGCGGTCGCTAAATACATTTTCAATATCGAATGGGAATTCGATTTTGTTTTAACGATTCTCGGTGTGCTGATAACGACGGCGTTGGTCACAATGGTTGGCGCGATCGCGAGTTTCGATGTGCTTTTCCGAAAACCATTGGCAACACTTCGTTCGCAATAAGATTTTCACCACAAAGGAACAAAGGACACAAAGGTTTTTAAAATCTCTTTGTGTCCTTTGTGTCTTTGTGGTGAATCTATTTTTCGTAATCGAACGGATGATTGGCGAGAACAACGCGCATATTGACTTGTCCGAAAAGAGTTTCGGTATAAGCGCCAAAACGATGCAGAATCGGCACGAGATCTTTTTTATCGCGCGTTACGAGAACTTCTTCGATAAATCGCTCGACCGTTTCGCGATCTTTGTAAAACAAAAGATTGACCGATAATTTAAGAAAATTATTCAATTGTCCGTGAAGCGCATTTTTCGGATATTTATCGGGATTATGCTCGGCATCTCTGACTGATTTCAGAAGAAGCCGCAGATTTTGCCGCAGCGCAAGCGACTGTTCGAGCTTGGTTTTCAAATTTGGGAAGATCTTGTGCGTTTCGACACCCGGATCAATAAGCTGCGCGAAATTAATCAAAGTGAGTTGAAAACTATCATTCAAAAGCGAAAAAGCCGTTTCGATTCTCGCGTAGATCAAAGGCGTCGAGCGCATCTCGGAAAGTCCTGCGAGTTCGTAATTATAGACCTTTCGAAGTTCTATCGAAGCCGTGTAAGCGGCGCCGTCGAGCTGCGCGAAAAGTTCATCATCTTCGTTCGGAAAACGGAGCAGGCGATTATTGATATAGGCGGTTGTTTCCTGAATCTGCTCATAAATCCGCGAGAAGATCAAAAGCGTCGGTTTCAAAGGCTCGTCGGTCTGAAGCATTTTTTCGACCACGCTGAGCCATTTCAAAATCTTTGCAAAACGCGGCAAAACAAGGCGCAAATCAGCCTCGACCGAAAACGCCAAAGGTCTGTTTTCAAGCAAAGTCGTTAAAACTTCGGGCAAAAACCTTTCGCCGGTTTTCTCGGCTCGCGTGATGAGTTTTGCAACGATTTCAACCGATTTCAGCTTTTCCGAAAGCGTATGACTCCACGCCTTCCACTCGCCGAATTTGAGCGGTGCCGCGCGAAGCATTCCTTCATTGAGCAAAATAACATCTTTCAATGCAACCGAAAGTTTGTAAATTTCAGTCCGGGAAATCTCGAAATCGTTCGTTGTCAGGTCTAAATCGCCAATCAGATTAAGACCGTCGTCTTCTGTTTTTGAAGCCACCTGATGTTTGAGAATTTTGCCGAGTTGAAAGGTCATTCGCGAACATAAAAGCAGCGTCGAATGCGTTAGACGAAACTCTTTTGTCCAATCACGCGAAGAGGATTTAGCCCGATTTTCTTCAATAAACAAATGATTTTGAATATTGAGAAAACTTTCCAAACCCGAAAGCCAGAGACCTAATTCAAAAAACAGTTGATCCCTGTCCGATGAATTCGAAACCGGCAAAGTTTCGAGTTTATCAGAGTTTGCCGTTTGTAAAACCTGCGGCTCATAACTAGAAATCGTTGTTAAGGCAACGTCCAAGACTGAATCTCCATTCGAAAATTTCATTGAAATGGGAATTAGAGCGGGCGGAAAATTCCGCTATATCTTTTATACCTTAAACACCGATGTTTTGGCAACAAAAATTTGATTTTCAGGATAATGCATCAGTAAAAAGTTAGGAATTCATATTTTTCAACCAAATCGGGCGCAGAGTTTGCGTCCTTCCTGACCTCAAATTATCTGTAATTTGACTGATAATCTTTCATTGTTTCTCAAATTAAATACTCTGTAAATTTAGTTTCTTTATGATTTGAAATCTCAAATCTGAAATCTCAAATAATAATTGCCGGGCGAAAATCAATTGTTGAAAATTTAAATTAAGAAATAAAAAGCGATTAGATTCGGAATAAGTGGTAGGTGAAAAGTGATAGGTGATAGGTAAACCCCACTTATCACCTATCACCTATCACTTTTCACTTATTCCGAATGACAATCAACCACATAACTTCGAAGTTAATGTGCGCTTGCGGGCATCGGCAATAAATCTTTTTTTACTTTTTACTGTCATAATGTGATTTATGAAGCTGCTCGTCGCGACCAAAAACAACGGCAAGATCAAGGAATTAACCGAACTTCTAACAGGCTTGCCTATTCAGATCTTCGGTTTGAATGGTATTGATAACATCTTTGAGCCGGAAGAAACCGGCAAGACATTTGCTGCGAATGCCTGTTTGAAAGCAAATTCCTACGCTTTGCAAACCGGATTCCGGGCTTTGTCGGATGATTCCGGTTTGGAAGTTGAGGCACTCGGCGGCGCGCCCGGAATATATTCTGCCCGTTATGCCGGAGAAAAGGCGACCGATCACGACAGAATTATCAAGCTCCTCGAAGAAATAGCCGAAACCCGCGACGAAATACGCCGCGCCAGATTTGTCTGCGCGATGGCGATCGCGGACGAAAAAGGTGCGATAAAGTTTATGGCAGAAGGAATTTGCAACGGAAAACTTGCTTTCGCACCGCGAGGCTCAAACGGATTCGGCTACGATCCGATTTTCATTCCCGACGGCTTTGAGCAAACATTCGGTGAACTTTCTTCCGATATTAAACACAAAATCAGCCATCGCGCCCGCGCAATTGAAAAAATAATGCGGTTTTTGCGCGGTTTTACAGCACACGAACTTGACCAATGACTTTTTCGCCTGTAAAATTCGGCACTTGAATATGTTTCTTGAATGAAACGAAATCATATTTCGGGGCGTGGCTCAGCCTGGTAGAGCGCTCGGTTTGGGACCGAGAGGTCGGATGTTCGAATCATCTCGCCCCGACCAATCAATTATCATCGGTTGGGAACTAATTTGCCCCTATCGAATTTGCAATTATGCAAACAAACTTGTTCAATTAATTAAGTAAAGTAGTATTATTCACAATAAATTTGGAGGTTACATATACATTATGGCTAAATTAACGCAAACGGAAATCGTCAACAACTTGGCGGACAAAACAGGATTGAAAAAAACCGAAGTAAAAAGTTTCTTCGACGCTTTGGCTGGATTGGCAACAAGCGAAGTTAAAACAAACGGAGAATTTACTCTTCCGGGTTTCGGCAAATTGGTTAAAGCAACTCGCAAAGCTCGTGAAGGTCGCAATCCGGCGACCGGCGATCCGATCAAAATTCCTGCGAAAACAACCGTTAAATTCCGTCTTGGCAAAGCATTGAAAGATGCTGTCAGCTAAACCGGATCTTTTGATTTCCGGGTTTTAAGAATGACCGACGAACTGCAAAGTTTGTCGGTCTTTTTTGTGACTCAAACCCGTGTTAATAAAAAATTAACAAATCTTAAAAAAAAATGGTGACAAATTATTTTTTTTCTGATAGCATAACTTTACATTCGTTGAAAAACAGCCGACAGTTTTACAATTATAGCAACTTATAGGTTACAGATTTCAACTAATTTGTGAGAGTTCGCAAATTATTTGGAGGGATTTAACGAAGTTCGTTGCCTTTGGCAACAAAGGGGTTTTATAAATACATAATTCCAATGAAGGAAGGAGAAGAATATAAAGTGGCAGCAACAAAACAAATGACTTTGCAGGAAAGAATCTTGCAGATCGATCATATACAGGCACGCCGTTTCGCCAAATTAGGCGGCGCGGCATTGGAGATCGCAACCGAAGGCATCATCAGACATCTGAGGGCTTGTGCCCGAATGGATGTAAATCCTGATGCTTCCGCCGTGCGCGAAATCATTGACGACGCATTAAATGGCCGAAGAGTTTTTGCCGAAACGTCAAATGACCTTTTAGCCGCCTAAGTTTTACCATTATATTTTTAGCAACATTTTTTGACCGCCTCATTTTTGGCGGTCTTTTTTTGTTTGGTATTTAGTTTTTGGTTTTTAGTTTTTTGCACTAAAAAGCCGTCCAGAAATTGTCACAAAGCACTAAAAACCAAAAACTAAATACCCCTGGCTAATCTTTTAGCTTCACGCGATAAAGCGTATAAGCCGGAAAACTAGCGATCAATTCTCTTTTGTACCATTTATCAATATTCGTAAAATCAGGCTGCCAATCGCCCGGTACGACCAGATAGGAAAGAATCGTCTCAGGCGATGATCGCGGATTGAAGTTTTTGGTATATTCACCGTAAATCCGTACTTCCCCGTCAATCTCCCCATATGTCAGCGGTTTGTAAGCAGAGTTCAGACGATCGGTATGTCGGCCCCAACCGAAAAGAGCAATGATCGAAACAAATCCGTCAGGTCCTTTCATCGAATTGGCAAGACCTTCAGGCGGAACATCCTGAAAATACAGATATTGATAATAACGCTCCTTGTTTTCCTGCCACGTCACACCCGCGAAAACGTGCTGATGCCGCGCCCAGAGAACCGATTGCGGGACGATCGTCGGCAAATCATCACCTTCGAGCATCGAATACGGCATGATCACGGTTTTATGCGTGTCGCCATTCGTAATGGCAAGTTCGTTCAAACGTCGCGCCACGTCCATTCCTTTGTCGCGTTCGACATTTGCATCATCGAGAATGCGCACTGTGTAATGACATTCGACAAAGCCCCACACAACCGCCAGCAGAGCGACAACCGTGATCACTGCTTTCGTCGAAGTCTTGTTAAAAATTTCGGTTTTCTTTAACAAGATGCCGACCGCCGCGACGAGCGAAAGAGCGGCGACGTAATTGCCAATAAAAACCTGATAATGAATCGGCTGCAGCGAGCGTCCCGTGACGATCTGCTGATTGAAAACTATTAAAGGCACGAGCGCCAACGAAACGGCAAAGAGCGTTTCGCGTTCGCGCAAGGATATTTTTTTGAATACCACGCCCGCGACGATAATCAGCAGCACAACAATACTGATATATTCGGGCACGCGTTGAAGATCGGGCGCGTGAGTTAAAACCAGCAATTGCACATCGTCCATCGTGTGCGAACGATTCGATAATAAAATCGAATAAGGAATCAGCGAAAATAAACACCCGAACCCAAGCGCGACAAACGCCTTAAAATCCTTCCAGAATCCTTCGGGACGCGCCAACAACCACAAAATAAACAAACACCCAAGCCACGCGGCGGCAGTCGTCCAGGTATAAAAGTAGGAAAAATTGGTGAATGCAAAACAAAGCGCGGCGAGCACACAATAAATGATTCGTCTGCGCAGATCTTCCGTATTGACCATCAGCCAAACAAGCGCGATCATCGCCAGAAAGAACGGAAACGGCATCGCCGGCACATAGCGGCGAAACGCCGGAAAATATGGATATGAATAGCTGAAATCAAGAATCTCGCCGATCGCGCCTTCGCCTGCGGCAAGCGCACCTCCGGCTAAGACAACAAGGCTTCCCATCATTGCATAGAACGAATCGCCCGTTAAGCGTCCAATCAGCCAAAACGCCGCAAGAGCCGCTAAAAATCCCGCTAATGCGCCCGCGATTGTCATCGCCCAAGGCGTTCCAATGCCAAAAACGCGTGCCGGAATCGCGATCAGATACGGCGAAGCAAACTGGATCGAAAACAAAGATTCGGGTTGTGGTTTGCCGGGTTCATCATCGCGCCCCGTGTAAGGGTCATTGCGTCGCGGTCTGCCGTCCATCAGTGCCTTGACGTAAGCGGAATACGCCACTTCGTCAATATCATTGTAAGCATAATGTCCTTGCCAATCATTGCCGCGAAGATACCACATCTTGAACTGCGGATAGAGCGTAAAGATTGCCAAAAAAAGTCCTGCGATGATTCCAAAACGCCAAAGTAATTTCATAGTCAAGAGTAGAGAGTCAAGAGTCGAGAGCCAATGAAATTCTCTCAAACAAAAGACAAAAGAAACCACAGATTAGCACAAATGAAAGACAGATGAAAAAATCACGTCCAATTTCCGACTCTCGACTCTGGACTCTCGACTCTCGACTGATTAGAATTATCGGATATGAGCTTAAAAGATAAAATTGTCTCTGATATGACCGCCGCGATGAAGGCAAAAGACGCCAATCGGCTTTCGACACTGCGAATGGCAAAAGCCGCCGTTATGAACGAGGAAAACAAACGCGGTATTGGCACGGTTCTGACCGACGAGGAAGTTTCCAGGATCTTGCAATCGCTTGTCAAACAGCGCAAGGATTCAATCGAACAATTCACCAATAACGGCCGCACCGAGCTTGCCGAAAAAGAACAAGCCGAGCTCGCTGTTTTAGAAGAATATCTGCCGCAAGCCGCTTCGGCGGAAGAAATCGCGGCGGCAGTTGACGCGGCAATCACCGAAACAGGCGCGTCTTCAATGAAGGAAATGGGTTTGGTTATGAAAGCCGCGCTCGCCAACCTTTCCGGCAAAACCGCCGACGGCAAACTCGTCAGCGAAACCGTCAAAGCGAAACTTTCCTGATTACTTGCGAATTTAAGATTTTTGGATAGAATTATTCGCGCTTAAATGAACGCAGTTAAATTTCAGATAATCGGTTGTTGATTGAACCGGTTCGCGGTTCATTATCTCGAATAATTCGTTTTCGTATTCAAATTTTACGCCCGTATTGAGATTGACTGTTTTTTCAGTTATTTTGACGTTGAATGCAGTGATGATTTTACCTAATACCAGACTGCGGGATTCCGGTTTATTAACCAATTCATCCTCGGTGAATTTCAATCTTTCCATATATCTAAACTATCATGAATTGCAATATTGTTCATTTTAAAAAGCGTATTTAAAAAACGTCAATATGGCTCTTGCAAAGTCAAAAGAAGCGAGCGCAAGCACTCCTTCCAGACCTGGTAGTGACTTTATCTTGTTTTTTACGGAAACAACACTCTCCGGGGCATCTATCAAATCGGGTTCGGATTCGGTGATCCGCAATGCGATGCTTCGGGAAACGGCTGGATTTTCCGCCTCTCAAAACAAAAAGTCAAACTCTGGTATAACGGCGGTTTTGGCTGTGTCTGCTCAATTTCTTCGGGTTACGTCTCGCCAAATTAAAAAGGCGACAGATCGACCATCGCCTTTTTAATTAAATTTCGCCTTTTTTGCTAACCGAAAATATTCCGTACCTTGTCCATAAACGATTCGTCCTGAAATTCGGTGTCTTCGATCTCGGCGAGTTGTTCGAGCAGTTTACGTTGTTCTTTGGTTAATGATTTCGGCGTGATCAGCGTCACGGCGACGAACAGATCGCCGCGTCCGCGTCCGCCAAGCATGGGCATTCCCTGCGCTTTGAGACGAAAAACCGTGCCGGTTTGGGTTCCGGCGGGAATTTTCAACTCCTCTTCGCTATCCAAAGTCTTGATCTTGATCTCGGCGCCGAGCGCGGCTTGCGTAAAAGTTAAGGGAACCGCCGAATAAAGATTCGCGCCCTGACGTTCAAAGGTTTCGTGTTCGGCAACATGTAGAACGACATAGAGATCGCCCGTTTGTCCGCCGCCGACACCGGCTTCGCCTTCGCCGTTGACGCGGAGCCGCGAGCCTGTTTCAACGCCTGCCGGAATTTTTATTTCGAGCGTTTTTTCTTTCTCGATGCGTCCCGCGCCGCGACATTTTTTGCACGGCATTTTGATGATCTTGCCTTTGCCGCTGCAGTTCGGACAAGTTCGCATGACCGAGAAAAAGCCTTGCTGATAACGCGTCTGTCCGCTTCCCTGACAGGTGATACAGGTTTCGGGTTCGGTTCCCTTTTCCGCACCTTTGCCATTGCATTCGCCGCATTTTTCGAGTCGCGGAATGCGAAGTTTTTCGTCTTTACCAAGCGCGGCATCTTCTAAACTAATTTCCAGATCGTAACGCAGATCCGCGCCGCGCGTGGCCGAAGATCGTCCGCCGCGGACGCGTCCACCGCCGCCGAACATATCGCCAAACCCGAAAAGGTCAAAAATATCTTCAATGTTGGAATAACCTTGCTGGTCAAATCCGCCAAAGCCTTGTCCGTTCGCGCCCGAATGCCCGAAACGGTCGTAAGAAGCGCGTTTCTGCGCGTCAGACAAAACCGAATACGCCTCCGCCGCTTCCTTGAACTTTTCTTCGGCCGTGTGGTCGTTCAGATTTTTATCAGGATGATGCTGAATCGCCAGTTTGCGATACGCACTTTTAATTTCTGCTTCGGTGGCGTTTTTTGAAACGCCTAAAATTTCGTAATAATCTCTCTTGCTCATAAACTCGTAACTTCAAATTTCAAATTTCAAATTTCAAATTCTAAATCCTTAAATCAAAAATCCCAAATCTAAAATAAAGATAACGCCAGTTCAATCGAATGAACTGACGTTCTTTTATATTTTGCGACAGACCGACCGCTTTTTGCAAGGGATGAGGGATTCTGAGGGATGAGGGATGAGGGATGAGGGATGAATAATACAATCGGTCGGTATCCGCCTCTGTGTGATTGTTTTGTGAATCAAGGGAAAAGAATGAAAGATGCAGAAACAAGCAATGCTTTAAATTCATCCCTCATCCCTCATCCCTCATCCCTCATCCCTCAGAATCCCTCATCCCTCAAATTACGCCATCACCATCAAGGCTTCGGTTAATTTTTCTGCGGCTTCTTCGGTTTTTTTCATAGCGTCTTCAATCTCTTTCGGTTCGCCTGCTTTAAGCGAAACTTCGGCGGCGCCTAAAACGCCGTTGATTTCCTGCTGTTGTTTAATTTCA
>JANPDZ010000614.1:0-5738 GCA_031431735.1 Acidobacteriota bacterium
CCCGCTTGCCATGAGCGTTGCTTCAACGCGAAAAAGCCTTGTTATATTCGACGGCACGAGACTCGCAGATGTCATTTTCGCGCTTTCGCGCTCATTGCAAGCGGGACGCTTGCGCTCCAATCGCTAAAACTTTTTACTGACGCATTACTTCGGTTTTTAGTTTTTTGAGATAGAATGATGACCCAAACGCAAACGGACCGAAAATACTTAGATTCGTGAATTCAAGTAGTAAGTGCAACTTTTGATAAAATAATTGAAGAGTAAGATGGAAGTAAATTTTCTCTTCAATTTGCATCAAAAAGTTGTTATGAAATTATACAAACATCTTACTCGTGAACAATGATACCAAATTTATGCTTTCAAAAACCAGGTTCGTTCGCCATTGGAAGTAATATCCACATCGCAAGAGCCGTTCAAAGTCGAAATGCTTGCTTCGATCTTTGATTGGAATGATTATCAACTGGCTGAGTTTAAGCAATCCATCGGCTCATTGTTTCCTGTTATTGACGGTCGGATTCAACCGTTTCACAGGTCTTTGACCGATTGGCTGGCCGATCCGGAAAAAGCCGGAAACTATTTTGTCAGTATCACCGAAGGTCACAAATGCCTGGCTGATTACGGATGGAAACTCTATTTGGAATCAGCATCGGAATTGCCCGATTATTTTTTGCGGCATCTCGCGCAACATCTGATCGTCCTTTCACGTTGGGATGATCTGGAAAAGTTTTTGAGTGATCTGAATGTCTTTGAAAAGATTTGGGAACAAGGACGCAGATATGAATGGATGCGTTATTGGCAACCCATTTCAACCCTGCATAACCCGGGTGAAAGTTATCAGGCATCATTGGATAAACTAAAACAATCCGAACCGGACGCTCAAAGAATTGCGCGTTTGGCTGACATCATCGGTTGGTTTTTACGTGATATGGGTTTTTATTCCGCCGCCTTGCCTTTTACGGAGCAGTCACTCAAACTGCGGGAAAATTTGCTTGGGGAAAATCATCCCGACATCGCTGATTGCGTTAACAATCTGGCCGAACTCTATCGCGCTCAGAAAAATTACGACCGGGCAGAACCGCTTTACCAACGAGCCCTCAGAATTCGGGAAACCAGTTTTGGAAGAGAAAGCGCGGAAGTTGCCAGGATTTTGCACGATATGGCAGAGTTTTTCCACGACCGGAAAGAATATCAAAAGGCACTTGATTATTATCAACAGGCATTAAATATATCCGAAAAAGTTCTCAAACCGAACGACCCGGCGATCGCCGATTGCCTGAACGATATGGGAACACTCTACTACGAGTTATGCAATACAAATGAAGCACTGCCCCGTTATGACCGGGCTTTTGAGATTTATAAAACCGCGTACGGTAATGATCACCCTGATGTCGCAGCAGTTCTTCATAACAAAGCTCTTGTTTATCGCGATGAGCAAAGGTATGAGGACGCGGTTCATTATTGTTCAAATGCTCTGGATATTCTTGAGCGCACTTTTCCGGCTCACCATCCGAAAGTCGAGCGATGTATTGAAAGTCTGGAGAATATCTATGCAACCTGCGGCAACATCGAGAAAGTAATTTTCCTGAGACAGAGGCTTTTTGAGATCAAAGAACAAGTATTGGGACCAAACCATCTGGACGTTATGACAGATCTATTTCGTCTTGCATTATTGTTTAGTCGGATCAATGATGACGACAGTGCGGTCTCTGCATATCAGCGAGTGCTGACTGTTTTGGAAAATGAATTCGGTTCAAACAGCCCTGAGGTTTCAACCGTCCTGGAAAATCTGGCTTGGACACTGCATCATCAGGGAAACTTTGAGAAAGCCGTCTTTTATGCCCGGCGGCGCGTGGAAATTGAGGAAAAGATTGCCGGTGCGGAACATCCGGAAACGGCCGTCAGCTTAAATACGCTTCTCCGGTGCTTGCAGGATAAAAGCGACTACGCCGAAGCGCTTCCGCTTTGCCGGCGAACTTTGGGCATTCGTGAAAAGCTACTTGATCCGGGTGATCCTAAAATTGCGGAAAGTTTGAACAATCTTGGTTTGAACTTAGTTTGTTTAGACCAGCCGGAAGAAGCGGAAAAACATCTCCGCCGGGCAATAGAAATTGACGCTTATTCTCCAAATCCGCATTATTGGTTGGCAAAACTATATCAAAAAAGAAACCACGCCGGCGATAATGTTCGAGAAAGAGCGGCTTGGCGAAAATACCTGGAGCTCGGCGCACCGATTCAATCAAGAAAAGAAGAAGCCGCGAATCGAATTGCGGAATTAGAAAATTGAAAATTTGTTAAAATAAAGAGAATTGACAAGGTCGTTGGCTTTTGTTTTTATTCAACTTAAACCGAATAACTTTCAATCAAGATTTGAAAAAAAAGTGATTTGGTGAAAATTTCAACACCAATCGATCATTTCTAACAAAAACCAAAGCCAAGACCAAAGACCTAAGAAATTACCTTAAAACACTTTTGTTTTTTGGGGTTTTTGAGATAGAATGATGTCCCAAAATCAAACAGTACAGCGGAATGCGCCGATCAATTCCCAACGCGAAACCAAGGAGAGGCAATGATTGAACATCCTTCAAAATCTGCTACCGACGACCAACGGGTTATTCGTGTGTTTGTTTCTTTAACTTTCCGCGATATGCCAGCGGAACGCGTTGATCTTGCTAAAGTTGAACTTTTTAAAATTTACAATTCGTCTAAATTTACACTTTTGGAGAAGAGCTATGCCAAATGAACATTTTATTTGTTATTCAAGAACGGACGCTATTGACTTTGCCCGGAGGCTTTGCGATGAACTTGAGTCCGGGTTTCCACCCATCTCAACCTGGAGAGACGAGAAGAATATCAAACCGGGAGATAATTGGGATATAGAAATTGAGAAAGCAATTCCATCCTGTAAAAGTTTGCTTTATCTCATCACCAACGACAGTGTTGAGTTTCAATCGGAATGCAGGAAGGAAATGAATTTGGCAATGGATTGTAAAAGGACAATTATCCCGCTAATGCTTCACAATGGCGCAAAAACTCCTTATCGATGCAGTCAGCGTCAATATATAGATTTTAGGGGAGATTTTAATTCTGCGATTGTCGAACTAAGGCATCACCTGGAGTGGTTAGAATCACCTGAAGGCATATTAAAAACGCTGAAAGACCGTTTGGACGATGCCTCTCGTGATCTACATCACTCCCGGGATGAATGGCAACGAACCCGCATTGAGAAAGACATCATTTTACTAAAAAAACAGATTGCGGATCAGGAAAAAATAGTTGATGACCCGCAAGGTACGGAAATTAGGACAATTGATAAAATCAAACACGGAATAGAGGGTGAACGAAAGCCGGAAACAAAGGTTTCGCGGGAATCATTTGGAAAATTTATCAATCCACCGCCAACGACAGCACCGAGTCATTTTCAGGATCGCGATGTTGAAACCGGATTGATCATAGATTTCCTAAAAGAAGAAAGCCGACGTTTGATAATTATTAATGGACGCGGCGGTGTTGGCAAGACGGCTATGGTCTGCCGACTACTACGTAAACTTGAATATGGAAATTCACTCGACAGTCCAAATCAAGTTCAGGTTGATGGGATAGTTTATCTGAGTGCAAATGGATTGCATCGTATAAACTTAGCGAATTTATTTGCGGATTTATGCAAACTTTTACCATTAGATGTCGCAGCAAGTTTGGACACGATTTACAAAAATCCGCTTTCAACTCCGAAAGCCAAAATGGAAGCCTTGCTGGATTCTTTTCAAAGCGGACTCTTTGTAGTTCTGCTTGATAATTTTGAAGATCTCATAGATTACAACACACATAACATTCTTGAAAAAGAAATTGCCGAAGCACTCACAGCACTTCTAAACTTACCTCATCACGCTGTCAAAATTATTATTACGACACGGATCGTTCCGCGTGATCTTGCTCTGGTGCAGCCGGCTCGCCAAGTTACTTTGCCGTTAAATGACGGACTTCCATCGCCTTTTGCTGAAACCATCCTGCGGGAAATGGATGTGGATGGAACAGTCGGGTTGAAAAATGCACCTCTGCCGCTTTTGGAACAGGCGAAGGTTATGACTCGTGGCTATCCAAAAGCTCTTGAAGCCCTTTTTGGCTGGCTCTCGGCTGATCGCAGTACCACTTTGGAGGAATTATTGGAAAAATCCAATCTTGAGCAACCTCCTTCTAACATCGTTGAGGAGTTAGTTGGAAAAGCCTATAATCGCCTTGATAATATTTCTCGTCAGGTGATGCAATCTCTCAGCATCTACGGTCGTCCGGTTCCAGTGGTGGCGATTGATTACTTATTACAACCATTTGTCGTCGGCGTGGATAGCGCACCTGTCTTAAATCGGCTCGTTAATATGCATTTTGTCCGCAAGGAATCAGGTCGCTATTTTATGCACCCGATTGATCGTGAATATGCTTTGTCAACAATTCCCTCTAAACCACAAGGAGACCAATGGGACGACAAACCTGATTTTAACTGTCAATCACTATATTTGCGGGCGGCTGATTATTTCAGGGAGATAGTTCCTCCAAGAGAATCGTGGAAAGTTCTTGCGGATGTTCAGTCAAAATTGGATGAGTTTGAGATGAGATGTGCGGGTGAAGATTACGAAACTGCTGCCGATGTTCTGATGGGAGCCGGTTTTTGGGACTATCATTACCTCTATCCTTGGGGGGAATATCAATTACTTATAGATCTTCATGAACAACTGAGAGGGCGTATAAAAGACCGCCACTCTCAGGAAAATAGTCTAACTCACTTAGGCATCGCATATGCGGAATTGGGTCGTTTAAGCGAAGCTATCAGCGCAACCGAAGAAGCTTTGCAAATCGCCGAAGACCTTCAGCTTGGATCTAAGATGGGCATTTTGCTTGGTAATCTTGGAACTTTCGAAAGTGATGTCGGGCATACTCTCCGTGCGTTAGAAAGACATGAGCAGGCATTAAAGCGCGCTCGCCTCGGAGGTGATTGGGAACAGTGCGTGGCATTAAACAATCTTGGAGTTTGTTTTGGTGAGCTCGGTCAATTCGAGCAGGCTCAAGAAGCGTTATCAGAAGCGACCATTTTATCCCATTTTACCGGTGATCTGGCACGCGAGGCAGTGATAATTGCTAATCTGGCGGAGGCATATCTTGACGCGAAAGATTTCCCAAAAGCAATCGAAGCCTCAAATAAAGCAATTGAAATCGCAACACAAAACAACACCAAGAAAGCACTAACGCTTGGGCATAAGAATCGCGCTCTGGCGCACTTTTTCAATTCCGATCTGTTAAGAGCTCACTCGGATGCCGAAACGGCGTGCAAATTCGAGTTGCCTCAATACGAACATTTTTGTTTGGTTCTATTGGGTATTATCGCCCTTCGACAAAACGATATTTCTACTGCCCGCAATGCTTGTCTGGATGCGATTAAAGAAGCTGACAAAGTCATCACAAACAACTCGCGTCAGTTCCGCGCCTGGGACACAAAAGGATTGGCTCAGTCCGTACTGGCATTATGCAAGAACGAAATCGGTTTCGACGCCGCTATTTTTGCCCATCGGCGAGCCAGAGAGATTTCAGGGGATCAAGGAGTAGTAAAGCGACTTTTACTTTTATACAAAGAATTAGCGATTCGTGATCCGAATGGCTTTTTAATCAAACCAATTCAGGCATTGGGTGCGAAATAATGCTTTGGACAACATTTTTTCAACAAGTCAGAACAAGAAGCGGTAGCGACTTGC
>JANPDZ010000615.1:0-9021 GCA_031431735.1 Acidobacteriota bacterium
CGATTCACAGCAAAAAAAGATTTACAATGGTCCGACCGATGTTACCGACCGCGCTGAATTTAACAATCTGATTGCCGAGCTTCGGACGATTATCGCCCGGTTGGGGTTCGTCGAAAAAGAAAAAACACTTCAGCAGCTCCGGCAAATCGCGGAAGCCTATCGCTAACGATTTGGGATTTGGGATTGCGGATTGCAGATTTTTTGTTTGCGATTTAAAGTTGAAAAGTTAATTCGCGGCTTTCCAATCCAAAATCTAAAATCTAAAATCTAAGTTATGCTGAAAGATTCATATGGCAGAATTATTCGCGATTTGCGCGTCAGTTTGACCGACCGCTGTAATTTTCGCTGTTTTTATTGTCTGCCGAACGGCGAACCGCCGATGGCGCGCAAAGAAACGATTCTCACTTTTGAAGAAATTGCCGAAATTTGCGAGATTTTCGTCAGTTTAGGCATCGAAAAAATCCGACTGACCGGCGGCGAACCGCTGCTCAGAAAAGATGTCGAAAGTTTGGTTGAAAAGCTTGCGCTTTTGAAAGTCCCGAGTCAAACCGAATTCGTCGCGGACGAAAATCCAAAATCCGAAATCCGACATCCGACATTGAAAGATATTGCTTTAACGACGAACGGATTTACGCTCGAAAAACGTGCGGAAAAACTTAAAACTGCCGGACTTGACCGTGTCACAATTTCGCTTGATTCTCTGAAAAAAGACAAATTCCAACGCATTACAGGCGTTGATAGGTTGGACGAGGTTCTGCGCGCCATTGAAGCGGCGAAACGTGCGGATTTGCAGCCGATCCGCATCAACGCGGTCGTCGTGCGCGGCTGGAACGAGGACGAAATCGTTGATTTGGCCGGATTTGCGCGCCGCAATGCGCTTTCGATGCGTTTTATCGAATATATGCCGCTTGATTCGGCGCACGAATGGGACAAAAGTCTGGTTGTTTCGGGAAGGGAAGTTTATAAAAAGATTAACGCCTGTTTTCCTTTGGAGTTAAAAGAAACGTCGCGCGGCACCGAAACGGCCTGGAAATATTCATTTGCGGATGGCGCGCCCGGCGAGATCGGAATTATCGCGCCGGTCACCGAAATGTTCTGCGGCGCGTGTTCGCGGATTCGGCTGACGGCTGACGGTCAGATCAGAACTTGTCTTTTTTCGACAACCGAACATAATTTGCGCGACCAATTACGAGGCGGCGCAAGTCGGGCGGAAATTGTCGAATTTATCCGCGCCGTGGTTTTCCAAAAAGAACCGCGCCATTACATTAATGACGCCCAATTTGCATCTGCTTCGCGGTCAATGAGTTTTATCGGCGGGTAGTTTTATTCCAAAAAGAAAAAATCTTTGATAAAATCAAATTTATCGAAAGGTGAAAAAGTTATGTCAGCAGTTCTCGAACAAAAAGAAACACGTTCTGTTCCGCAACCAGTTGGTAACGAGATCAATTTTTATCGTCTGCGCGTCGAAGATTACGAAAAAATGATCGAACACGGCATTTTTGATGAGGACGAAAAAATCGAATTATGGGACGGAATATTGATAAAAATGAGTCCAAAAGGCACGAAACACGCAAACGCAGTCAGACGAATTGACCGAATAATTGAAAAGAAATTGGGCGACAAAATTGTTTTTTCCGCCCAAGACCCGATTCGGCTTGACGATTTTTCCGAACCTGAACCGGACATTGCGTTACTTATGCAGCCGATTGAAAAGTATGATTTTTCTCACCCAACGCCGAAAGATATCTATTTGGTGATGGAGATTGCCGACAGTTCGATTGAAAAAGACCGTCGAAAAGCTGCGGGTTACGCACAAAACGGTATTCGCCAATATCTTTTGCTCAATTTGAACACGGACGAAATTGAAGATTACCGCGAACCTTCCGCCGACGGCTATCGTTTCAAAAAAACTTACACTGAAACCGACAGTTTTAATCTTGTCGCCTTTCCCGATGTTGAAATAAAAGTCAGTGACTTGCTTCCGCCGAAAAGCGAAGATAAGTAAGTACACTGTAAAATAAGTTTTCTAAAGAATTTCAAATTTCAGATTGATAATCAAACTCAATAAAAACATAATAACAGCCAATAGCTTTTGCAAATAATTCATTCTTAGGGAGCCTTTTACCGTGTATAAACTGCGTGTTTCTGTGATATTAGTCTGTGTTTCATTAATTTTGATTTCGACCATTGTTGCCCAAATTCCGACGGCTTCGAGTTCGCCAAAGGTCGGTGCGCCCACACCCGCACCGACCGCGACACCTTCGCCGACTCCAATGCCGACGCCTGAGCCGATGTCGGCATCAACTTTTGCGGGTTTGAAGTTTCGTTCAATTGGTCCGGCGGTGACGTCCGGTCGGGTCATTGCTTTTGCGGTCGATCCGAATGATCGGACCAAATATTACGTGGCGGTGGCTTCGGGCGGAGTGTGGAAAACTGTCAATAGCGGCACGACCTGGACACCGGTTTTTGATAATGAAGGCGCATTTTCGATCGGTGCAATTGCGATCGATCCAAAAAATCCGGCGACCGTCTGGGTCGGCACAGGCGAGCGCAACAGTCAGCGCAGCGTTGCCTACGGCGATGGAGTTTATCGTTCGGATGACGGCGGAAAAAGCTGGAAAAATATGGGTTTGAAGACTTCCGAACACATCGGAAGAATTGCGGTTGATCCGCGCGACAGCAATATCATTTTTGTCGCCGCACAAGGACCATTGTGGTCGGCGGGTGGCGAACGCGGTCTTTATAAAACGACCGACGGCGGCAAAACCTGGAAAGCCGTTATCACGATCAGCGAAAATACGGGTGTCACAGATGTCGTGATCGATCCCGTTGATCCGAATACGATCTATGCGGCTTCGTGGCAGCGGCGCAGACATTTCTACACACTCATCAACGGCGGTCCCGAAAGCGCGGTTTATAAATCAACAGACGGCGGAGAAACATGGGCAAAGGTGCGTAGCGGATTGCCTCCGGGCGATTTAGGCCGTATCGGGCTTTCGATTTCTCCGGCAAATACAAATGTCGTTTATGCGACGGTCGAGGCCGGCGGCATCTTGAGCGGAATTTTTCGGTCGAATGATCGCGGCGCGACCTGGGAACGAACGAGTTCGAACATCGCGCAAGGAATGTATTACGGACAAATCGTCGCCGATCCGAAAAATGTTGACCGCGTTTATATTCCAAACGTGGTTTTTCAGGTTTCTGATGATGCCGGCAGAACTCAGCGACCGTTGGGCGAACGGCTTAAACACGTTGATAATCACGCGATTTGGGTTGATCCAAACAATACCGATTATTTATTGGTTGGTTGCGATGGCGGAGTTTATGAGAGCTTCGACCGAGGCTCGAATTGGAATTTCAAAGCCAATCTGCCGGTCGCGCAGTTTTACGACGTGACGGTAGATAGCAACCTGCCTTTTTACAATGTCTATGGCGGAACACAGGACAATAATTCGCTCGGCGGTCCGGCAAAAACGCGAAACACGGCGGGCATCGTCAATTCCGACTGGATCGCGACCAATGGCGGCGATGGGTTTAAATCGCAAGTTGATCCGCTTGATCCAAATATTATTTATGCCGAAAGCCAGAACGGCGGCTTGGTTAGGTTCGATAAGCGAACCGGCGAACGGGTCGGGATCGCACCGATCGAAGGTACAGGTATCGAATCGCAGCGTTACAATTGGGACGCGCCTTTCATCATCAGTCCGCATTCAAACACGCGGCTTTATTTTGCCGGACACAAACTCTACAAAACCGATAATCGCGGCGACGATTGGACGGTCATCAGCGGCGATCTGTCGCGCGGGCTCGATCGTAATGCCTTGCCCGTGATGGGCAAAATCTGGGGGCCTGACGCGATCGCGAAAAATCAATCAACCGCGCTTTACGGCAATGCCTCGGCAGTTTCCGAATCGCCGAAAAAAGCCGGTTTGATCTATGTGGGAACTGACGACGGACTTGTTCAGGTGACGGAAAACGACGGGCAAACTTGGCGAAAGATCGATAAAATCGCGGGCGTTCCCGAGAATAGTTATGTGACTCGCGTTTTGGCTTCAAGCCACGACGCAAATACGGCTTACGCGCTTTTTAACAATCATCAAAACGGTGATTTCAAGCCATATATCGTGAAAAGCACCGATGCCGGCAAAACCTGGACTTCGATCAAGGGAAATTTGCCCGAACGAGGTTCGCTTTATGCTATTGCCGAAGATCATATTGATCCGAATCTGCTTTTTGTCGGCACCGAATTCGGGTTCTTTTTCACGGTTGACGGCGGCGCCAAATGGATTCAGATGAAAGGCGGTTTGCCGGTCATCGCGGTTCGAGATATTGCGATTCAAAAAACCGAAAACGACCTCGTGATAGCTACTTTCGGTCGGGGAATTTACGTGTTGGACGACTACTCGGCTTTGCGTCAGACAAAAAAGGAAACTCTCGAACAGCCGTCTATGCTTTTCCCGGTCAAGGATGCTTTGATGTATGTCCGCTCGAATGCTTCGTTGACAGGTTCTCAAGGAGCTTCATATTTTACCGCACCGAATCCGCCGTATGGTGCAACATTTATGTATTATTTGAAAGAAGCACCGAAGACCTTGAAGCAAAAACGACAGGAAGCCGAACGCGACGCCGAGAAGAAAAAACAGCCCGTTCGTTACCCTTCAATTGCAGAACTGCGGACTGAATCAGAAGAAGAACCACCTGTTTTGATCTTTACGATCACCGATTCCGATGCGAAGATCGTTCGCCGATTGACGGTTCCGGCAGCGCAAGGTGTTCAGCGTGTGGTTTGGGATATGCGATTTACAGCTCCTTCGATTCCCGCGACACCGCCGCAGCTTCCGCCCGGTTTTACGCTTCCCGAAGGCTTTACACTTGGCCCGCAAGGCTTTCCGGTGATGCCCGGAAAATACAATGTTTCAATGGCGATGCGTGTCAATGGCGTGGTTACTGCGCTGCCTGGCTCGCAAACGTTTAATATTGTGGTCGAAGGCCGGGAGAAGATGACCGATTCCGAACGAGCTGTTTTAGCTGAATTTCAGCAGAAGGTTTCGACGCTCCAACGCGCCGTCAGCGGAGCCGGCGATGTCGCAACTGCAACAAAAACCCGCATCGGTTTGCTCAAACGTGCGGCTCAGGACGCACCGGTTGAAAATAAAATGCTGATCGAACAAGCCAATGCCTATAATAACGAAATTGACTTTCTGCTCAATGAACTTCGCGGCAATCGCGAGAATTCCGACATTCCGCCGCCTTCGATAAGTTCGCGGATCGGCAACATCGCCGGAACGATCAGGCTTTCGACCATTAAACCGACGCAAACTCAGTTTGATCAATACGATCTTTCGAGCGCGGAATTCAAACCCGTTTTAGCGAGACTAAAGAAACTCGTTGAAGTTGATTTGCCGACATTTGAAAGATCGCTCGAAGCCGCCGGAGCTCCGCTGACGCCCGGACTTTTGCCGCAATAATTGACTTTAACAACTGTGCAGCGGGAATTTCGATGAACTAAAAATCATCGAAATTCCCGCTTTTTCTATGCTCTTTTCAATTAGTTTCCGCCACAACGGTTAAGGTCGGTTATTCGCAAGCCTTGAGTCTTAAACAATTTTTTCGGCTCAAATCATCACAAACTTAGTGCAAATCATAATCTGAGGCGATTTATCATTCGGAATAAGTGAAAAGTGATAGGTGATAGGTGATAAGTGGTCTTCACCTCTCACTTATTCCGAATGTGATCGCTTTTATTTTTTAATTTTATTTTCAATAATTGATTTATTTCTCTCTTTTGGTGTTTTCTCTTGGGCGGATCTAACTTTTTACTGAGGCATTACAATCGTCGGCATTTTTTTGTTGCTTTCGCGGTTCGTTGTTAGTTAGACTTCTATAGATGACTTTCAAGGAACTATCGGAAAAACTTTCACTCGCCGGTTACGAATTTTATCGGCGCGGTTGGGTGATGGGAACGAGCGGCAACCTGAGCGCGAAGATTTCCGCCGCGCCATTGCGTCTGTGCATCACGGCAAGCGGCAACGATAAAGGCGCACTCGACGAAACGCATTTTCTCGAAATTGACGACAACAGCGAGGTTTTGCAAGGCTTTGGCAGACCTTCGGCGGAAACGATGATTCATCTGACGATTTATCGAATGCGGAAAAACATGGGTTCGATTCTGCATACGCACTCGGTTTGGGGTACGATTCTTTCGGATGTATTTTACCAAAACGGAGCGATCGAGATCGAAGGCTACGAGATGCTCAAAGGCTTGGCGGGCGTGAATACTCACGAGCATAAAGAAATTGTTCCGATCGTCGAAAATTCGCAGGATTACATCGCGCTTTCGCACGTCATTGACAATGTTCTGCGCGAAAACCCGAACTGTCACGGCATTTTTCTGCGCCGTCACGGACTTTACACGTGGGGCGAAAACGTTATGGAAGCACGGCGGCACATCGAGATCTTTGAGTTTTTGTTTGAAGTTTTGGGCAGAAGTTTGAAGTATTAGTTTCTACATAAGTCTAAATTGAATTGAATGCTTGTGGTTTTGTCGCTGAAAGCGATTGACATTATAGCCTAGCGAGAATCGCTAGGTCAGTTTGACCAGATTTTCCGTCACTGAAAGCGACGAACAAAAAGCGCGGCGATTGTTGCTCGCCGTCAGCGAGCGAAATATTTACGACAAACCACCTAGCGATTCTCGCTAGGCTATAATGTCAATCGCTTTCAGCGACAAAAACCGAAGAGTTTAGGTATTTCTAACTTGTGTAGAAACTAATGGCTTGAAGTAATGGAATGAAATTAATTTATAGCAAATCAATCGGACTTTTATTGATCATCTTTGTTTACAGCAATTGTGAACAGGTTGCCGAGAAAGTGCCGGTATCAGAAGTTACGGCTACAAATTTGACTTCTACGCCTGTAAAAAAAAGTCCAATAACTAAGCCTGTTAAATTTACTGATAAAAACGATGAGATTCGATATTTAATTGCAAGACTTGAAGAAGAGGAATGGCTTGGAGCAACTAACATGATAAGCCCGATTTCGTGGAGCTTCCATTTTACCGAACCGATGCGGAAGATTATTGATATTGGAAAACCTGCTCAAAATGAATTGCTGAAGAATATTGACAATCCGAAGATCAAAGATCAGATAATCATTCTTCTCGGCGGCGTCGGCGACGAAAAAGCCGTCGAACCGATGATTAATGCGATGATCGCAAAAGAAGAAATCGAATCAACGCCGGATGCGGGAAAAATAAACTTGTCGGCAAATATTGCTTTAACAAATCTGACGGTAGCAACTGTGATTTGGCATCACGGCGGCGGAATCGTCGAAACAAAACCGCCACCAAATTCCAAACAACTTTGGGCAGATTGGTGGCAAAAAAACAAAGACACATTCAACATAGAGAAAATCACTCAAAGCAGAAGATATTCAAATTATCCGAACTACGGAATTTATAGAGGCAAAGATTGAAAGTTTGAAATGAATGAAGAAATTATTGGAAAACGCGCGAAAGCGAAAAAAGAATATGGCAAGTTATTCGACGCGGTTTCCGAAATTTTGTTCCGGCACGATCCGGCGGAGATAAACTTCGATTTCAACAAAGATGAATACGACATCGAAGCCGAAACGATTCTGCCGCGATTAAAGAATTGTCATTCGGCGGGAGATGTCTTAGTCGTTGTCAGGGAAGAGTTTCAAAAATGGTTTAGCGAAGAAACGGCAACGAGCGAACAAAACAAAGAAATTGCCGAAGAAATTTGGAATTTATGGCAAAATAGAGATGTAATTTAAATTGAGATCATGGCAATTGTAAATATTCCCGATAAAAATTTGACTTTAACGAACGCCGCCGGGATAACCGAGTATCTGGCAAAGGTCGGCATTGATTACGAGCGTTGGGACGCTCGCGAAATGCGCGTTTCGTCTGATGCTTCGGAATCGGAGATCCTTGCGGCTTACGCGCCGGAAATCGAAAAGCTCAAGACAAGCGGCGGTTATGTGACGGCGGATGTCATAAATATCGTGCCGACGACGCCCGATTTGGACGCGATGCTCGGTAAATTCAATAAAGAACACTGGCACGACGAAGACGAAGTGCGTTTTATCGTCAAAGGACACGGACTTTTTCACATTGCGCCGATGGATTCTGAGGTAGTTTCAATCGAAATGGAAGCCGGCGATCTGATTCGCGTGCCGTGCGGAACGCTTCACTGGTTTAACTTGTGCGGCGACCGAACGGTGCGCGCAATTCGGCTTTTTCAAGATATGGCGGGCTGGACACCGCATTATTCCGAAAGCGGCGTTGACGCCAATTATCAGCCGCTTTGTTTTGGTGTTTCGTATGTTTCAATTTCGACAAAAATTTAAACGCAGAGAACGCAGAGTTCGCAGAGAAAATTTGTAAAATCTCTGCGAACTCTGCGTTCTCGGCGTTAAAAACTAATGATAAAAGCAATTCTACTCGACATCGAAGGCACGACAACGCCGATTGATTTTGTTCACAAGACGCTCTTTCCGTTTGCGACGGCGAAAATTGACGAGTTTGTCGAAGCCAATTTCAATCAAATAAATGCGGAAATAGCGCAACTCAAAATCGAATATCGCAAAGATTTTACCGAACAAATTTATGGCAGAAAGCTTGATGAAACATCGTCCGCATCAATCGCTAATTATCTGAAATTTCTGATTGAAGTTGACCGCAAATCAACACCGCTCAAATCTTTGCAAGGCAAGATCTGGCAAGCGGGGTATGAATCTGGTGATTTAATAAGCGAGATATTCCGGGACGTTCCGCGAGCCTTTGAGCGTTGGAAATCGCAACAGCAAACGATTGCGATATTTTCTTCGGGCAGTATTTTGGCGCAGAAGCTGATCTTCAAATATTCAAATTGCGGTGATTTGAGCGGGTTTATTTCAAATTATTTCGACACCAATATCGGCGGCAAAAAAGAAGCCGAAAGTTATGTCAAAATTGCCGCCGCGCTCAATCATCCGCCGAAAAGAGTCGCTTTTGTTTCC
>JANPDZ010000616.1:0-2036 GCA_031431735.1 Acidobacteriota bacterium
CGAAGAAATACACCGACAACAACGAAGCCTATCAGCTCTATCTGCAAGGTCGTTACCATTGGAACAAGCGAACCGCACCTGAATTTGAAAAGGCGATCGTGTTTTTCAAACAAGCCATCGAAAAAGACCTGAACTATGCTCTGGCATACAGCGGATTAGCCGATACTTATGCTGTGTTTCTCGCAAGAGGCGATTTCAGACCGAAAGACTATTTACCGCAAGCCAAGCAAGCCGCACTCAAGGCTCTCGAACTTGATCCGAACTTGGCGGAAGCCCATACATCACTGGCAAAAGTCATTTATGAATATGAATATGACTTTGCAGGTGCCGAAAAGTCCTTCAAACGGGCAATCGAACTTGATCCGAATTACGCGACGGCACGTCAATGGTATGCCGAGCTTTTATCTGCCAGTAGCAGAAATGACGAGGCAATCAGAGAAATAACGAAAGCCGTTGAACTGGACCCGGTTTCGGGTGCCGTCAATTTTTGGGTGGCGGTTATTCTGCAACGTGGCGGACGATTTGACGAAGCACTTTTACAAAACAAGAAGTTGAATGAGCTAATTCCCGATGAAGGACGTTTTCGTTTTAGAAACCACGATGTTTATGCCGATCAAGGCAAATATGATCAGGCTGTCGAAGAATACCTACTTTTTATGAAGGCAAATAAAATACCCGAAGAAAATATTGCGAAATTGAAAGAAGCCTACGAAAAAGTCGGCTGGGATGGCATCCAGCGGATGGGGCAGGCAATACGCCTCAAAGGACTGAACGCCAAACAGGCAAAAGACCCCAACGGATATGTTAAAGCCATGGATTTTGCCTCGGCATATGCTTTGGGCAAAGACAAAGAAAAGACAATCGAATATCTGAACAAAGCTTATGACGAGCGTGACAGGCAGTTGATCGAACTAAAGATCAATAAAGCTTGGGACTTCGTGCGAGACGACCCGCGATTTAAGGAATTGGTCAAGAAAGTCGGGATTCCTGAATAAATTTGAAAGAAAAATGTATGGAAAATAATTCGCAGCTAATCATTTATCAAACCGAAAAAGGCGAGATAAAATTAGAAGTTCGGCTGGAAAACGAAACGGTTTGGCTGACGCAAAAATTGATGGCGGAGTTGTTTCAGACGACCGTGCCGAATATCAATATGCACCTCAAGAATATTTTTGAAGAAGGTGAATTGGACGCAGATTCAGTTATTAAGGATTTCTTAATAACTGCCGCCGATGGCAAAAACTATCGCACCAAATTTTATAATCTTGATGCGATTATTTCCGTTGGTTATCGCATAAAATCTGCCGTTGCCACACGGTTTCGCCAATGGGCAACACAGCATATCCGCGAATATATCGTCAAAGGTTTTGTGTTGGACGATGAGCGTTTGAAAAACACGGACGTGCCATTTGATTATTTTGAAGAACTGCTCAAACGCATTCAGGACATCCGAACTTCGGAACGGCGTTTTTATCAAAAAATAACCGACATCTACGCGACCAGCACCGATTACGACCCGACTGATGAAGCCAGTATTCTATTTTTTCAAACCGTCCAAAACAAAATGCACTGGGCAATTACCGGAAAAACTGCCGCAGAAATCATAATCGAAAGAGCCGATAGCGACAAACCAAATATGGGCTTAACCAATTGGCGAGGCACCAAACCGCGAAAACAGGATGTCAGCATTGCCAAACATTACTTGGACGAAGATGAATTGGCGGCACTCAATAATTTAACCGAACAATATCTGGTCTTTGCCGAAGGTCAGGCGATGCGGCGAATCCCGATGTATATGAAAGATTGGATTGAAAAATTGCACGGTTTTCTTGAATTAAACGACCGCAATATTTTGGATAACGCCGGAAAAATTTTGCACAAATTAGCTTTTGAGAAAGCCGAAATGGAATATGAGAAGTTTAACGATACCGCGAAAAATTCTGTTGAGAGTGACTTTGATAAGGTCATAAAACAATTAGCGACAGAAAAACCCAAAAAGATAAAATGACCGTTTTGATCGGCAAACTACGTTTAAC
>JANPDZ010000617.1:0-5357 GCA_031431735.1 Acidobacteriota bacterium
GGGTGGCGATCAAGGTCAAAGCCCAAGAAATGAAGATGACAGTTTATCAATTGAGGAACGGATTATTTGCGGATTATCTAAAATCACAACTGAAAAATCCAACGATTCCAGCGTTGCAATTTTAGTTAAGCGAAAGTCCTACCTGATAAAGTTGAGTTGGTTGGTGAATATCTGTTTAGGCTTTTTCAGTCAAAAAGGTTCAATTCTTACTTTGAAGTTTCGGCAAACGGCGTTACTCGTTTTGGATTGCCGCTAGATTCAATAACAGGTGTTTTCATTTCTCTTCCGCCATTGTCAGAACAAAAACAAATCGTCGAATTTATCGAAACCGCGACCGACAAAATAGACGCGACGATTGAGAAAATTGAAAAGGAAATCGAACTTTTGCGCGAATACCGGACAGCCTTAATTTCGGAAGTCGTAACGGGAAAGATAAAGGTGGTTTAAATTTAAATTGCCAACGGTGTTAGTAATGCGTCAGTCAAAAGTTACAGATAAGATCTATGCTAAAAGAGCGGGCGTAAAACAACCCTTCCAGACCTGTAATTGGTTTTATCGGGTCTTTTTAACCTTTAAATTGTGAAAAGATGAAAGTTTATCAATCAATTGACAGATAATTTCAGGTCAGGAAGGGGTGTTTTACGCCCGCTTTTGTCAAAATGTGAATGCCTACTTTTGACTGAGGCATTACTGATGTTAAAAGATTTTTATTGCAACTTTTTTATGGATAACATACACTAATAATTTGAAATATGGTGTCGTATGTGATACCGTTTGACAAATTGAGTAGTAAAAGTTTATTTTGATGGGTAAAAGCCAAAAACTTCTACAAAGAGCCAGAAACTCACCAAGCAATTTGCGGTTTAATGAAATTTGCAAGTTGGCGGAAGGTTATGGTTGGGAATGTAGAAGTCAAAAAGGTTCTCATTTAGTTTATACACACTCGGCACTAGGCGGGCAAAGTGGGTTTATGATGAACTTTCAAGAAGGCGATGCCGGAAAAGCGAAAGAATCGCAAGTAAAACAATTATTAAACGCAATCGAATTGCACGGTTTAGACGAAGATGATGAATAAATATCAATTTAATCTGGTTTGGAGTGATCTGGATAACGAATATATGGCAACTTGTCCTGAGTTTCCCGGTTTATCTGCGTTCGGCGCAACTCCCGAAGATGCTTTATCGGAAGCGCAAATTGCAATGGAACTTTTCATCGAAACATATCAAGCAGATGGCATTCCTTTGCCCGAACCGCACACGAAGCCGGAATATAGCGGACAGATACGACTTCGTTTGCCTAAATCTTTACACGGTCAAGCCGCGAAACTTGCAGCAGACGATGAAGTTAGTCTTAATCAATTTATCTGTAATGCAGTTCAAGCAAAAGTTACTGGTCAGCAAGTTTCAAATCAAGTCGTTTCAGAAATAAGGAGGCTTACGCTTTACACAATCAGAAATGTTAATTTGATAAGACAAACTCAATACAATGATAGATGGGCAAGAATTGAATTTGAAAGTCAAAATTCTGAAAGAAAAGAATATTCAAACTAGAGTTTAATAAGTAATTGTATGGCTGAAAACGAAAGAATTTTATTTTCCTACAAAGAAATTGTTGAATGTTTAATTAAAGAAAAAAACATCCACGAAGGTATTTGGGGAATTGCGATCGGATTTGAATTAGGTGTCGCAAATGTCGCTAAAAGAGAAGAGTCTAATAGCTTTATGCCAGCCGCGATTATTCCTATTTCTGAAATAGGAATTGAGCGTGTTGACGAAGAAAGTAATTTGACCGTTAATGCGGCGGTAGTAAATCCCGATCCAAACGTGAAACAAAAAAGAAAATCAAGTGGTAAAAAAAAAGTGTAAAAAATCGTATGAGTTTCTGATAAATATAAGAGTAGTCAAGTTTTGCTTGACTACTCAATTTTTTAAACAATGAGTCAAACCAAAATCCATACGGAAAACACTTTTGAAGATGCTATCACTGAACATCTGACGGCAACCGGTTGGCATTCGGGCAATAAAGCCGACTTTAATTCTGACTTGGGTTTTGACCGAAAAGCGGTTTTAGATTTCGTCCAAACATCTCAGCCGAATCAATGGGCGAAAATGGTTTCATTCTTTAAGACCGAAGCCGAAAATAAATTTATTCAACGTCTGGTCAAAGAACTCGATCTGCGCGGAATGCTTGACGTTATCCGTCACGGCATCACCGATCACGGCATCAAGTTCAAATTGGCTTTTTTCAAGCCTGACAGCAATCTTAATCCCGAAACGATCAAACTTTACAAATCGAATAAACTCTACGCGACACGGCAAGTTAATTTCTCAAGCAAAAACAACAAAAGCATTGATTTACTGCTTTCGCTGAATGGTTTGCCGCTTGCCACTTGCGAACTGAAAAACCAATTCACCGGGCAAACGGTTCAGGACGGATTAAAGCAATATCGCCAAGACCGCGACCCGCGAGAATTGCTTTTTGCCTTCAAAAAACGCGCATTGGTGCATTTTGCGATTGATTCGGACGAAGTTTTTTTCACGACCAAACTCGACGGCGACAAAACAAGATTCTTTCCGTTTAACAAAGGCGACAATTTTGGCGCAGGAAATCCAAAGATCGAAGGCAAACACAAAACCGCTTACTTTTGGGAACAGATTTTACAAGTTGATAGTTGGTTTGAATTATTTGCGCGGTTTGTTCATCTGCAGCAAGACAGTTATCGAATTGACGGAAGGCTTTACACCAAAGAATCAATGATCTTTCCGCGTTATCATCAGCTTGATGCGGTCAGAAAACTCGAACGCGATTCACGGGCAAACGGCGCGGGGAAAAGTTATCTGATACAACATTCGGCGGGAAGCGGAAAAAGTAATTCGATTGCGTGGCTCGCGTATCGTTTGGGAAGTCTTTACGGCGATGATAAAAAGATTTTTGATTCGGTGATTGTCGTTACCGACCGCAATGTTTTAGACCAACAGCTGCAAAACACGATCTATCAGTTTGAGCATAAACAGGGCGTTGTCCAGAGAATTGATGTTGATTCAAAGCAATTAGCCGAAGCAATCACGGCGGGAACAAACATCATCATTACGACTTTGCAAAAGTTTCCTTTCGCGCTTCAGCATCTTTCGGAAGTTCCAAACCGAAAATATGCCGTGATTATTGACGAGGCGCACAGTTCGCAGGGCGGAAATGCAAGCCGTAAAATGAATGAAGCATTGGCGGGAAAAAATGTTTCGCTCGATGAAGCCGAAGCGGTTGAATCGGAAATTGAAGAAGCCGAATTGGAAGGCGATGATCTAATCCGCGAAACCATCCGTAAACAAGGCAAACAACCAAATATTAGCATTTACGCTTTCACGGCAACGCCAAAGCCTAAAACTTTGGAAGTCTTTGGCGTCAAAGACGAACACGGCAAACCGCAGGCATTTCATCTTTATTCGATGCGCCAGGCGATTGATGAAGGTTTTATTTTAGATGTTTTGAAGAATTACGTTTCATACAAAGAATATTACCGATTTTCAAAAGCAATCGAAGATGACCCGGAACTAAATAAACGCAAGGCAACGCGCGCCATCGGGCGTTTCGCGTCTTTCCATCCGCATATTTTGTCGCAAAAGGCGGAAGTAATGATCGAGCATTTCCGACAGGTAACAATGAAAAAGATCGGCGGAAGGGCGAAAGCAATGGTTGTTACTTCGTCGAGAAAACACGCTTTGCGCTATTACCTTGAATTTAAGGAATACATCACGGCAAAAGGTTATTCGGACATAAAACCGCTTGTCGCATTTTCTGGCGCGGTGACTGATGATTTTTATCCCGAAGGCATCACCGAAACGGCTCTCAATGGTTTTGGTGAAAAGGAATTGCCCGAAAAGTTTGATTCAAACGAATATCAATTGCTATTGGTTGCCGACAAATATCAAACCGGCTTTGACCAACCGCTACTTCATACGATGTATGTTGATAAAAAACTTTCGGGCGTCAAGGCTGTTCAAACGCTTTCCAGACTAAACCGAACTCACGCCGGAAAAGAAGATACGTTCGTTTTGGATTTTACGAACGATCGGGAAACAATCGTTGATTCATTTCAGCCTTATTACGAATTGACGGTGATGGAAGAAACCACCGACCCGAACCATCTTTACGATTTGAAAGGCAAATTGGATGCGGCGGGCATTTATCACGAATCGGAAGTCGAAGCATTTGCAAAAATCTTTTACAAACCGGGCAATCTCGTTTCCGCCAGCGAACAGGGCAAACTTTACAATCATATTGACCCGGCGGTTGATCGGTTCAAACATATCAAAGATGAAGAAATTCAGGATGAATTTAAGAAATCGCTGACTTCTTTTGTTCATCTTTATTCATTTCTCTCTCAAATAATGCCGTTTCAGGATGTCGAACTTGAAAAACTCTATTCATTCGGAAGATTCTTGCTTCTCAGATTACCGAAAACCAACGACACGGAACAGCTCAAACTTGATAGCGAAATTGATTTGCAGTATTACCGTTTGCAGAAGATCGGTGAAGGCGATTTGGTCTTGCAAGTTCAAGGCGAAGGCGTTTTGAGTCCGACAACCGAAGCCGGAATCAGCCGGGAAAAAGACGAAAAAGCCAAACTTTCCGACATTATCACGGTTCTCAATAATAAATTCGGCACAGAGTTTAACGAAGCCGACAAACTTTTCTTTGACCAGATCGAAGAAGAATTATTCTTAGATCAAGATTTGAGAAAACGAGCCTTAAACAATCCGCTTGAGAATTTCAAATATGCGTTTGAAGAAGTCTTCACCGAAAAATTGATCGAAAGAATGGACTCAAACCAATCAATTTTTGAAAAGGTGATGGAAAACTCGGAATTCAGCAACGATGTAAAAAGTTGGTTCACAAAAAAAGTTTATGAACGGTTCAACGATGAAGATGCTCCGCCGACCCACGACGAAAGAGGCAAAAGCCGCGTTGAACGAATCATTAATCAGGAAGATGAAGAATAGATCGGCTATACGATTTGACCGATCAAGAAATTGCAATTGTTGAAGTTATTTAAACTCGGCACACTCTTGGCACACAAAAAGTCTGTTTGTGTAATGGCATTAAGATAAGAGAAAAATTCGGCATAAACGTAAAACAGGCTGTTAGCCTGTTTTTACCTTTGGCAAGCTAAATCTCAGAAAACAAAGAAACTTTGATCATTTCAGTGGAAACAGGCTAACAGCCCATATGCGCCAAGTTAAGCCGTAAGTCCTTTGTTTTCAACATAGACTTTTCGGCTAATTTCGGTAAGTTAGCGCAGTTAAAAACTCTAAGCTCTTTGTTTTCAAGACTGCAAATTAGAGCGGTTATCTGTTAAACAA
>JANPDZ010000618.1:0-1503 GCA_031431735.1 Acidobacteriota bacterium
CCAAGTTGCTCACTTTCAGCGAGCTCATGACTTTTCTGAATCAACGTAGGGTTTCATTCGCTTCACTCATTACACCCTACGCTATTATATTTGTCACCTTCGGCGACATCAGAAATTCAAGTTGCGTAACATGAGTTATAAGTTATTTTTTACACGTTCCTAAGACTTCTTGCCAAACTGTTTCAGGAACAATGATCCCTTCAAAAAGTTCGGGTAAAATATGTTCTAAATCGCTTTTGAGCAAAACGATACGCGGTGAAGAGTCAACAATAATCTTTTTAGTCAAGATTCAATTCCTCGTCCAATTCTTCTTTCGTATATTGCCACGCCGAGACGCGATAGCGAGATAAAACTTCGAGAAAATCGCTGCGTGAAAGGCTGAGAATTTCCGCCGCTTTGCCTTGCGAAATTGTGCCGAGTTCAAACCACTTGACAACCGCCGCGACCAATATTTCGCGCCCCAAATCTTTCGGCGTTTTTCCCAAAACCGCCAACGCCGTTTCCGGCAAATCTATTGAAATCGTGTCCATATTTTTATTGTTTCGCAATCTTGACCGCAAATTCGATCAAATCGCCAAGCGGACTCTTTTGAAAAATTATTATAAGAAACGAATAAAGTTGAAATTTTTGTCAATCGTTTTTTTTGTAGGCTATAAAATTTTCAATTCCTTCAAAGCCTCGATTGTCGGCAGATTTTCCTGCCAGAACCAATCTTCGCGGACGAAAAAGCCTTCGATGACTTTTGAATGAAATGTGCCGTCGGTGTTTGCCAAGCGATAAAGTCCGTCAGTTGCCAGTTCGTAAAATTCGGCGCGGTTTCGTTCGTAATCAATCAGCCAATATTCGCGCACTCCGGCAGATTCGTATTCGACGAACTTATCGCCGCGGTCGCGTCCGATACTTTCCGGCGAAATGACTTCAACGACCAAATCAGCCGCGCCGTTTAGAAATGTCGGTTCGATCAGATGTTTTTTTTCACGACTGACAAAAAGCAAATCAGGTTCGCGTCCGCGCTTTTCCGCTTTAAGTTTCATCGCAAACGGAGCAATAAAAACATCGCCCGAGTTTTTTGTTCTGACATAAATACCCAAAACTTGCGCTAAAAATAAAACTATTTCCTGATGTCTGGTAGATGCCGAATACATAACAATAACTTCGCCGTCAATCCATTCCGCCCAACGGTCTTCACCGCCAAACTGCAAAAATTCCTCAAACGTCATTCGCGGCCGAGAGTTTTCCGTTTCTTTTTTCTCTGTTTCGACCAGTTCTAATATCGCGCTCATAATTTTCTCCAAACAAAATTTAAGCCATCTAGTGTTCAGTCAAAAATGAATTGACGGATTGGCTGATTTGTCAGAACCGTCTGCGGTAGCAGATGGTTTAAGTTTCAAAGTAAGATGTTCGTTTTGCGACATTCAACCACCCGCTACCGCAGGCGGTTTTGACCCGTCAATTCAACCTTGACTGAACACTAGTTGTTAGACCGCAAAGTTGCGGCATAAA
>JANPDZ010000619.1:0-10220 GCA_031431735.1 Acidobacteriota bacterium
AAAACTTCGCCATGAACTCCATCGTCCAAGAACTTATACATTGCTTTGTAGGTCAACATAAAATTAAATTTCTACTCTATTCGGAAATTCAGGAAACATTTTCGATTTTGCTAATTTACGTTTGGAATTGTAAAAACTGACGTTTCCGTATTCATCGCAAATCCAGACTTCTTTTGCTCCCTGCTCAAAATAGAGTTTGCGTTTTTGTTTCATTTCATCATCGGAATTGCTCATCGAAAGAACTTCAACACAGATTTCAGGTGCGATTGTCGCTTCGGTTTTGCCTTTTTGTTGTTTCCAGATTTCATCGGAAAACCAAGCGACATCCGCAACTTTTGTTCCTTTTCGAGTCCAAACCGCACATTCAACCAAGGTTCTTCCATCAAGAATTATATTCTTTAATAGATGGCTTATTTCACCTTGATAAGCCGAATGATTAAGTTTGACGGGATTCATAACGATTTGTCCCCACTCGTTTAATTCGATCTTAAACGGCAGATTTTGCAAATTCGGATTCTCTGTAACTTCTTTCCAATCCATAATTTCTAGGCTTTCACGGCAACGCCATCTGATTGCGGCTGATTCGTGTTCATATTCTTCGCCGCTTTTTTCATTTGACCTTCGAGCTTGATAATCTGAATCAAATGCTTTGGATTGAGTGGTAAACTCGGATAAAAACAATTTGATTCGTGTGTGCAGAAACAACCGGCACCGGCTTCTTTGCGTCTGGCTCGCATCAAATCAGTTTTCCACGCAGCTTGAAAATTCCAATCATAATCACGCAGATTAAGCACATCAGGTTTGTTTTCGCAAGAAGAAAGCACGCCGTTATCGTAAATCACCGCGCCTGCGCTTCCCGCGTAGCATTTGAGTTGCGCTTTGTTTTCTTCTTTAGTTTTGGCGATCAGATCGTGCATGTAAATATCCACGGCGGCTTTGAAAAAGCCCGATTTTCCGCCGTAATTGTTTTTCAGCGTCGCATTTTTCGTGTCTTCGAGAATCATTTGCGACAGCTGGCCGTAACGCTCGTGGTCGAAATTCAATTCGTTCGGGTCTTTTGACGGCGGACGAATGTAGTTGATATTGATCTTGTCGGGTTTGAGATCGTATTTCAGAAAATCATACCAATCAAAGATCGTGTCCTGGTTTGAATTCATCACGCAGGTACAGGTTTGAATGTCGAGTTTTGGAAACTGTTCGCGTTTCATTTGTTGAAGGGTTCGCGCCGTGTGAATCGCCTTGTCCCAGCTTCCTTCTTTGCAGCGAATCTTTTCGTGCGCGTCCTTCATTCCGTCAATCCCAAGCGCGACCGTCACATTCAAATTTGGACATTCTTCCATGATCCGCGTCACATCGGGGAAAATTCGTTGATGAATCTGCCCGTTGCTCATCAGATAAACCGAATCGAGTTTGTTATTTTCGTAAAATGAACGAACGATCTCAGGCAGATCTTTGCGCGTGAATGGCTCGCCGCCGGCGAGCACGAGAACGCCGAGATTGCCGCCGAGAGTTTCGGAAATTTTGGCGATTTCGTCAGCTTTCATCTGCAATTTCTTGCGCGGCCGGTCATCGAGTTCTTCGGTGAAAAAGCAGTGCGTACAGCGCATATCACAGACGCTGGTCACTAAAATGTTCAAAAAAACGGGCGAAATTGGTCGGCCGACCAAAATGCTCGCATATCGTTTAAAAATTTCTTTTGTTGCAAAATCCATTATTTTATCTTGTCGGAAACCTTACTTGTTGAATTTGATGCTGTAAGCTCTCAATACACTTTAAGATTATCTTACATTGACGGTCTTGAGCAAGATAAGTTCCGTCTTAAGCCGTTTTCGATGTAATTTGAATGTAATAATTTTCTGATTGCGTTAAAATCAAGCTATGTTTCGCAGAGTTTATTTAGACAATTCAGCCACGACGCCGATTGACAGTGAAGTTTTCGAGGCGATGCTTCCGTTTTTGACCGAAAAATTCGGCAATGCTTCGAGCATTCATTTTTTTGGACAAGAAGCCCGCGCCGCGATTGATAAAGCGCGTCATCAGGCCGCCGCACTGATCAATGCGCGTCCCGCTGAGATCGTTTTCACATCCGGCGGCACGGAAGCCAACAATCTCGCCATTCGCGGCTTATTGGAAGCAAACGACAAATACGGCAAGCACATCATTACCTCCGACATTGAACATTCTGCTGTCAAAGAAGTCTGCGAAGATTTGGAAAAACGCGGCTATGAAGTTACATATTTGCCGGTTTATGAAGACGGAATTGTCCGAATCGAAGATGTCAAAAACGCCCTTCGCGACGACACGATCTTGATCACAGTGATGACCGCCAACAACGAGATCGGGACGATTCAACCCGTCGAAGAAATCGGCAAATTGGTTCGTGGTTTGCGCGAAACCGGCAAAAAGATTTGGTTTCATACGGACGCGGTGCAAGCCATCGGAAAAATTGCGGTAGATGTCGAGGAAATCGGTTGTGATTTGCTGTCAATTTCAGCGCATAAGATCTATGCGCCAAAAGGTATCGGTGCGCTCTACGTTCGGCGCGGTGTGCGGCTACACAAACAAAATATTGGCGGACATCAGGAACGCGAACGGCGCGGCGGTACTGAAAATGTTCCCTACATCGCCGCTTTCGGCAAGGCTTGCGAGCTTGCCAAAAAAAATCTCGCGGAAGATGCCACGCGGCTTTACGCATTGCGGAACAAATTTGAAAACGAGATCGGGGAGAAGATAACCGATCTCGTTTTTAACGGCAAACGGGAAAGTCGTCTGCCGAATATTGCTAACATCTCGTTCCGCCAAATCGAAGGCGAAGGCTTGCTGATAAATCTCGATATGCAGGGCATCGCCGTTTCGACCGGTTCGGCGTGCAGTTCGGGCAGCCTTGAACCGTCGCCGGTGATCCGTGCGCTCGGCAGAAACGACGAACTCGCCCGCGGCGCGATCCGTTTCAGCTTCGGCAAGGAAAACACCGCGGAAGATATCGAATATCTATTGGAAGTTCTGCCCAAGACTGTCGACAATCTTCGGCGACTTTCTCCGGCTTATTCCAATAAGACAATTGAAACAGCCGTTTAAGGAATCCAATGGACAATGCTTACTTGACCGGCTACCACTTTGGACCGCGAAATTTGAGGATTTCGTCCGCGAAGCTTTTCCATTCCGCATAGCTTTGATACTCCTGCATCGCCAAAGTCATGTCGTTTGAGTAGCGAAGGGTTATCTTCTTTGGCTTAGCACAATTGTCGGCGCAGAGCTGATTTGTAACCTTTAGGTTGCCCTTAAGTTTTTTATTGGTTAAAACTCCCTCAAACTCGTAAACATCTCGTGACCATACTTTATCGCCAATCAGCCCTGTCGAAAGTTTCGCCCGAAAGGAAAGGCTTTTTGTTTTCGGGTCAAATTGCACATCTTCCAAAACCCCGGTTGGCGGATCGCCTATAAGTCTTAAACCATCATCGCCTGAAATGAAACCGTAAATTTTATCTTCTTGTTTCCAAATCATTACGGAATAGCCCCATTGGTGTTCTCCATCACCTTTGACATTGGTAAAATCCCCAATCACTTTCAAGGGAGATTCAACTTTTGATTCAATCGATGAATTTGAATTGTCCAATGCAGGCTTAACTTGAGCCTCTGCAACCTTTGTTATTGCAACCTGGTGTGAACATCCGAACAAACTAAATAATGCTAAACACACAATGTATCTCATTACTATACCCATATTACATGCCTCCATCGTGATTCTCGACCCACAAAATCAAAGTGGTGTCTGCCTCTTTCCGTTCTTCTCGTTAAATTACATTTTTTTGCAAAAGCATTTATTTGTGAGTTACTTACGCTGCCGCCGAAGGTTAAATCAAATGCAGTGCCCCTGGTATGATTACTGACCCCGGCTGACGGTCGCTCTCCTATTTTATGCTTTAGAAATTCACGCACTACATCTTGTTTTGTTGTTTGACACTCTTTTTGATTATTGTTTCGTAACAACTGATATTTATCATATACTTCCAGCAAATGGCTTTGATACGCTTGATTTCTATATCCTGATTCACGTGTAACAGTTCCGCCAGCTTTTTCAACTGCGCCTTTCAAACAATCAAATGCGTTTCTTGTCCCCTCTGTAAGACTGTCAAAATCAACTTCCTTTCCTCCGCCTTCTTCAAAGGTTTGCGCATTTTTATCCGTGATTGATTTTAAAGGTGCAACAGGACAGGGTTTTGGTGGTGGTGGTGGTGGCAAACCGCCGCCGCCATCGCCACCACCACCGCCGCTTGACGGGTCGGGTATATTCATTATATGAACGCCCTGTTGACAGTAGGTTAAGTCGCCAACTCTCACACAATTATAAAGCCAAGTAAAAACTATTAACTGCAACCCGCTTGGGTCAACAAAATTTGTCGGCTGATTTTCAACATAACTGTAACGATTTAGACTCTGCGGGTTGGCAAGATTTATCGAACCAATGAAAGGATCGGGCGAAGTCCAACGTCCTGCTTGATTTTCATATTTCCTGAACCAAGTGTGGTCGAGTCCGGTTGATTCGTCGCGCTCGGTCATGCCATATTTTTGACGCAAATTGTTTGCGCTTCCATAGCCTTTGTTTTGTGTTCTCAATCCTATATTTGCACTGATTTCCTCGCCAAAAGCCTGATAATCTCTTCTTGTTTGCACAAATCCTGCGCTGTTGAGAATCGCCCGGGTTGAACCTTGATGGTCTTCTAAAATATATTTTACACCGCCTTCGTCAGAAGATTGCGAGCCTCCATATTCAGCCACGAGTCTGCCGTCAACATCATAGATCAGAAAACGCCAAACATCGTTGACCTTTTCCGCCACCCGCAAACCCGAAGAATCATAAACACTCAAAGCATCCGGAGTATTTGCTTTAGCCGCCTTTATTACCCGACCGTTGGCATCGTAATTGAAACTCATCGAGCGCAATTTGTTATCGGTCGTGACATTTCCGGCATCGTCATACGTCGTGTTGGCAGTAAATCTATTGGTTGATTTGCTGATGTCGGCAGATTCAATCGGCGTGTAGGGCAATGGATTTTCTTGTCCCGTTGTCGGGTTTGAAGTTTGTTTGCGGTAGAGATTGCCAAAGCGGTCAAAATCGAATTTCTGTTTATAGCTGAGGGCATTTGTATCACCGCGGTATTCTTTGGCTTCCGATAATCTTCCCAAAGAATCATAGCTAAACTTCTGCGTCCATTGTTTGTTTGCTCCGATATAACTTTCGACCTTTGCCAACTGATTGTTATTTTTTGTTGTGTCGAGATTACCATTTGAATCAATTTGACCGTAGCCATAATCATATTTCTGAATGACTTCACTACCTTTTAACAAAGTGTGGTTCGTCATTTGCAAACGCTCATTAAATCCAAATGTTTGGGTTGTGCCGTTTCCAAGCGTCATCGAACTTAAAATTCCGCCGGATTGCTGATATTGTAAACTACTGAGATAACTTCGGTTTTGGTCAGCAAGACTCGAAAGTCTGCCGTTCGCATCGTAGCTCATTGAAACTATTTTTCCTGATGGATATTTCTCAGAAATCAATTGTCCCGCCAAATTATAGGCGTATTCGAGATTGTAACTTTGATTACCGATAGATTGGCGATGTTTCACTTCGCGACCCATCTTATCATAATCAAACTCAGTTGCGGTAGGTGGTGTGTCAGGTCTCGCGGTTCCGCCGTCAGCAGTTTCTACTCTGGTCAACGCGCCTTTATTGTAATTGCCTTCCCGCTCTTGATCATAAATGTAAGTTATCGTTGGCGTTCCATCTGAAAATGTTACGGTTGAAACGCGATTTAAGTTGTCGTAGGCAAAGTGTGCATTCACACCTCGGGCATCATAGCCGTCAACCAACAATCCATCAGCATTGTATTTCTTAACTCTTGTCCAAAGTCCGCCACTGGTTTGTTTGACACCATCATTATTCAAAGTTGCGTTGGCTTCAACTTGACGCTCGTGTGTTAATCGTCCAAGCGAATCGTGTTTGAAAAGCCTTTCCTGCGTTGTTGTCCCGTCTGACTGAGTTATTTTTGAAAGGTTGTTGTTGCCGTCATATTCATAACTTGTTGGCTGAATTGGGCTTTCAACCGCACCAAGATTACCGGTAGCATCAGGCTCATCAATGCGCACTGCCCTGCCCAAGGCATCATAAACTTGCCTTCTTTTCTTACCCGCCTGGTCTGTAATGGTGACAAAGGTTTTGTTGAATCCGGTTGGAGTCGTATTCAAATCGCTGAACTCTGTAGAAACGGTTGTGTTGTCCTGAAGACGAACAGCGGTTGTTCTGCCGAGCGCGTCGTAGTTTAAAACTTCCGTGAATTTCGTATTTTCCGGAATCGCGCCCGTCGGTGTTGAAACATAAAACGGGTTGAATGATTTTATGGGTCTTCCGAATTTATCGAATTCTGCTACCGAAACGCTCCAGCCGTCAGGCGTTTGGGTCGCACTTCTGAGACCGTCGCCGCGTCCGTTGAAATAGCTGTAACTTTGTACCGTTTTATTTGTGTCCAAAGTCGTCGTGGTGCGAACAAAACCCGGCAAAACTCCCGGTGTCAATTTATCGCTGTATTCCGCCAATACATATCCGCCATTCGGATAAATTGTTTTCTTTGGTCGGAGCGTATCGGTTTCGTATTCATAGCTTGTCACCTGAGCATTTTCATTGGTTGATGAAAGCACCAGTCCGGTGTTGCGGTTGTAGGTTGCCGAAGTCGTCAACTGGGTCGGTGAGGTGCCTTTTGATTCCGAGACCGGAAAGGCGTATTCATTTGCCTTATCGTAAGTGATCGTTTTTTCATTACAACAGCTCAACGATGCCGCGACAAGATTTCCGGCAATGTCGTAGTCCTGTTCGGTGATGTTGGCATTTAAATCGCTTATTAATACCCCATTGTCAAATGCGATGACTTTCGTTGCGTTTCCGCGATACGCGCTCGCCGCCGTATAGCCGGGATGATGAATTACTACACAATGACCGGGAATTGCACTTTGGGCTTCGGGGTTTCCATCGGGACAGACCGTTTCATTCCACGCCGGGCGATCGGGATTATAAAATGTGTCGTGTGTGGCAGTGTCAATATCGCTGCGTTTTGTAATCGTCGAATCGCTTCCGTTATGATCGTATTCATAAAGAGTCTTGGCAACGATTATGTTATTGACAATCGTTTTGACCGATTTTGTCAAGCCCAAGATATTCGCGTTGATCCAACCCAACCCGGTTTCATATTCTATTACGGTGGTTCGCAGTAAAGCCGCATTGCTTCCGTAATCATATTCTTTAACTTTCGTTTGATTATTGTATTGGTCATATTCAAATTCAGTCTTTTGGGTCAATCCGGCTTCATTCGTGACTTCGATTTTTTGAAGCGTCGGATTTTGTCTACCACCGAAGGCTCCGCCACCTTGCGTCCATGTAAAAGCGGTTTTCGACATTAATTTGTCAGAGAATGTGCCGCTCCCGATTCTTTTGACGGAAGTTTCCTTAATCAGGCCGCTTTGCCAATCGCCGGTATTATAAGCAAGCGTTTCGGTTCTGACATCAAAACCGTTATCTTTGACCGTTATTTGCGAAATTATGTTGTTTCCCGGCGTTGGTTCGGGAGCGTCGTAGAGCGTTTCCTGTGGTGAAGAAGCTGTTCGTCCTTGCCAATCGTCAGTGCGTCTTGTGTATTTCGGCACATCATCCAACACCGTTGAGCCGTCCGGATACTCGTATTCCGTTGAGGCAGCAAAAGTTCCTTGGGTTAAGATTCCGGTGCTGTTTGTTCCGGTCGTGCCGGCGGTCATTCCAACCTGCCGCGTGATTTTTCTGATCATCCCGTAATTCGTGTTGTATTCGTATTTATAACCCGTCTTGGTCGCCGGCATATAGACATACTGCAAAACCCGAATAGTTGCAGGTGCGGTTATCTGTCCGTTGAATTTGCCCGCCGAATTTAACGCTAAATCTTGGTAATAAAAGCGGATTGTTTGAATTTCGGAATTTTCGGTCATTCCCGGAATCGTCACGGCAACTAGTTTATCAGGATTACCATTCGTGTCGTTTTCATAATAAAACTGAATTTTTCGATTGAGCGTGTCGGTAATGTAATCAATTCTTCCTGATTGATCGGCTTTATAGGCAATGCGAACCCGATTGCCATTGCTGTCTTGAATAATCAACGGATAATGTTTGCGATTTGTACCTCCTCCGAATCCACCACCGTACCATATTTTCGTGCCGCCGCGGTAAGTTGTTGAAAAACTTGCCTGACTATACGTACTTGTATTAGGTGTAGTTGAATTATTCGGATTGACTAATAGAGGTTTTGCCGCAAATTCGATGTAAGAGCCGTCGGTCGTTTCATAGACCGAGCATTTTTGCTGGTTGTTCGTTCCCGGTATGGGAATAAATGTTTTGCATTGTAATTGACGCCGTGTGCCGTCCGGATCAGCCAAGCCAAGCGGTACAATTTCGGTATGCCAATGATTGTTCGGTATGTTATCTGCGATATTAGATAATTGAGCCGCCGTTTCCAAATATCCTAATCCCGAACTAAAACCGGGCGCAATCCAGCTTTGTTCGACATCGTAGGTGTAATGATCAATTGATGTATTCGGATTGTTTGGATTAACTGTTGAAGATTTGTTCCAAGTGCGGCTGTTATAAACCAACCCGACTCCGGCATCAATGCCTCTGCCTGCCAGCGCAGCAAGCGGAAGCCCGAAACTGAAATTCGCAATTCCGGCGCGGTGTTGGATTCGGATTGCTGCCGCTTGATTCGATGAATCTTTCTCAACTTGCCCAAATGGTGCGCCGAGATTGTTTTCATAGCTGTACACCGATGATCTTTCATTGTCAGGCAATTGGTTTATGAAAAGCGGGGCAGAAGACACAGCAGTTTGTTTTTTTAAAGTTGTGCTTTTGTCGCTCTCAACTTTCGTTTCCGCCGATTCATTTTCAGGTTTTACATTTTCGGGTTTTGTTTCTACCTTTTCGATTGATTTAGGATCAGACTTTTCGGCAGTTTTTTCGGCGGGTTTGTTCAGATCTTTTTTTTCTTCCGAATTTACCTCTTTTGCTTTTTTCTTCTTTTTTTTATCATCATCATTTTCGCCGAATAGAACGTTTTCTGCCCGCGAAGGCGTTGTCCATAATTCAATTTTCGCATTCAAATCTCTCCACGTTTCAGTCCACAGAGACAATTTTTCATTGACCGGTTCAAATTGTCCGATATTGTTATCTACAACGGACATTGAGGCACCGGCCGGAATCGCGAACAGCGGCAGAAGCATCAGGCAAATCATCAGACTCGCCAGCCATTGTCTGCCTTCGAGCCCTAATGTTACAAAGTTTTTGATTTTTCCCGTGAGCTGTGCAATTTTCTTGATAAGCTGCCAAAAATTTCGGTTTTTTTGATTATATGAGCGCATAATTTTTCCTCTTTTTCTTTGATTTTTTTCAGTGAGTTTTTATTTTTTTTCTGTGACTTTTTGCTACAAACGCTTACCTGCGCCAGTTTGCCGGAACCGGAATATCTCCGTTTGTTCCCCATGCGGTCGCTCGCATACTGCCGTCCGATGAACGACGGATATACCAAACTCCCGTCGAAGGTCGCCACACGGCAATATCGGCTTTCGCATCGCTGTCGAGTGAATCGTTGTAGCGTCCCGGTACGGCAATATCCGCTGTCAGTCCCCAATTTAAACTGATGATACTGCCGTCGATGCTATATCGAATCCGCCAATAATTGTCGCTGCCGCGCCTCGTTGCATAATCGGCTTTACCGTCGCCGTCGTAATCGCCGATCACCGGTTCGTCACCGGTTTGACCGATGGAATATGAAATCGCTTGATTCGTGGCTGATTGCTGAACCCAAAAGGTCGCCGTGTTATTTCGCCAGATGACCAGATCGGCGCGTCCGTCGCCGTCAAAATCAGCCGGCACAGGTTTATCGCCGATTGTTCCGAAGACCGACGAAATGCTTGCGCCGGTTGAGCTTTGCCGGATATACCAGGTTTGATTTGAAGGCCGCCAAAGAGCAATGTCGGCTTTGGAATCGCCGTCAAAATCGGCGACTGCCGGAATATCCTGCGCATTTCCGTAAGGAATATATTGAATTGAGCCGTTCGAACTGTTGATGAGATACCAGGTTGCGGTCGAACGGCGATAGACGCAGAAATCTGTTTTACCATCGCCGTCAAAATCTCCGGGTGCCGGAATG
>JANPDZ010000620.1:0-2296 GCA_031431735.1 Acidobacteriota bacterium
TCTCGAAAATTAGATTTTGCCACCAAGAAAGCGCGAACCAAAGTTGATAAGAGTTTTATATTAACTTCTAAACTTAGCGGATTTGGCATTTTGGTAATAAAAAATTTAATGGGGTAGGTTATTAAATTTCTTTTACTAAGCTTGCGCCGATGACATTTTGCTTCATATTTTTGTATTTGATGAATTTTAAGGATTATTCTGAAATTTCTACTTAAAGTATGTAAAAACAATCGGCAAAATCCAATATTGCAGGCTGACTTGACCGGCGCCGAGAACAAACCCGAAAAATGCGCCGAAAAGTTCGATTGTCCGCAAATGTTCCTTGGCGACCGACATAATCAAAGATTCGAGCTTTTCGACCGGATAATTATTGATTTTTTCGCGCACGACACTGCCGATATCAAATTCACGGATCGCTTCCGGCAATTTCTCCTTGGCGGCTGAAATTATTGTTTCGGTCAGTGATTTGCCGGTTTTGCGAACTTGCTCCTCGGAAATATGATCGGCAAGTTTACCGATTGGGCGCGCCAGAAAGCCTTCGATTTGGTTTGATAAAACAGAATTGATGATATTCGTTGTTTCATCACGCGAGAGAATGCCTAAAAGACCCTTTGAAAGCATTTTCTTGAGTTTTTCTTCGGATTCCGGGTGAACGGTCTGCAAAATCGCGTCAATGCTGTGTGGGCGAAGTTTATGCAGAGTGTCGGTCAGATAAGCCGAAATCGAATTTGTCATTTCATCACCCTGAAGCAGCGTGAGAACATTTTTCGAGATTTGTGCTTTGAGTCGGTCAAGTTGTTCAGTCGCGATCTTTCCGATCAGATCGGGAAGCGGTCGCGACATTGTTTTATCAATCGTCGTTTCGAGAAAACTTTTTGCCTCCTGTGCGAAAAAATCACCGCGCAACGTTTCTTCAACGCGTTTCGGCAAACTTTCGTTGACCAAATCATCAACTTCCTTTAAAAGATTTTCGCGCGAAACGAAGAATTTTTTAAAGAATGGCAGATTTTCGTAATATTGGTGGACTTCGCGTTTGATCAGCGAGGAAATTTGATTCCGCGTTTTTTCAGCAGTTGCCAGTTCAGATAATTGGTGAACGATCGGCTGAATTTGTTCGCCGGCTTTTTCCTTCAAAAGTGCGACGGCATCATCTGTAAAAAGATTTCCGAGCGGAGTTTCGGAATTTGCCAAATCGTCAACGCGGTGGCTGATAAAATCCCGGACTTTTTGTTCGAGCGTCTGTGATTTGATGATCGAACGAATGCGATCTTCGAGAAAAAACAGAATTTTATTAAAAGTTTCTTCGTCAACTACTTCGGAAACTCTCTGCGAAAGAACTTCGTCAACACGGCGTTCGACAAATCTTTGAATGGTTTCGACCGTTTCATCGCTTCGAAGAACATCCTCGATATGTTCGGCAATTTTTAACTGCAAAGTTGAAATCGCATCGAGAACAGGTTCGCGAATATTCGCGGGCAAGGCTTCGATCAGCGACGGATAGTTTTGCGTAATCAGTTCTTCGGTGTAGGAATCAACCACATTTTGGATTTTTTTAAGCAGAAATTCCTTGCCGAAAAGTTCTTCGACAATTGTTTCCTGCGACACGAGCTCTTCTCCGACGGCTTTGCCGATGGCCGTCGCGAGTCGTTCGCGATGGCGCGGAACCATTCCTTGCGGGAAAATCGTCAGACCGAGAAATTTTACCGGATGACGCGGACGAAAAAGCATCCTAACGGCAAGCCACGCACCGACATATCCGTGAACGGTAGCAAACAGAATCAAGAGGATTGCTTCGATTGTGGTTCTGTAATTAAAATCCATTCTTTCTAATAAACCTGAAAGCCTTTTGTTTTCAAGCAAAACTCGGACAATTCTTTGAGCCAATCATGGCTTGCCGAATAATTTTTCCATTGTTCGTCTTCGTCGCGGTAAAGCGTTTTGTCATCCGGCGTGTCCGTAATGCTTAAATCTGAAAAAATACGTTTATTCGGTTCTAATTTCGGCAAGATCTCGTCGCGTATCTTTTCGCCGATCAGATGCGCTTCGTCTTTTTCTAACTTGACTCCCGTTGCGTTATACGTCATCTGCCGCACTTTGCTTTCGCTCAAAATATCAAAACTTTTGATAATTTCGAGTGCCGTCTTCCAATTCCATACGTTCGCATGAAACTCAAAGTTTTCTGAACTTGAATCCATTAAAGTGAAACTCATTATTTTTCGCTCCATTGTTTAATTTTAAAACCTTATCAAAATGCTAAACGCGCAGGTGTGCTAAGTCAATAGGATTTGGGATTTAG
>JANPDZ010000621.1:0-2457 GCA_031431735.1 Acidobacteriota bacterium
AATACGAAGGGCTTATATTATTACGACGGCGAAGGACGGCGTGTCAAGAAAATATCCTCGACAGAAACGACCGTGTTCGTCTATGATGGAGGCGGACAACTTGTGGCGGAATACTCCACACAATCGGCAGAAACGCCGCAAATCAGCTATTTGACAAGCGATCATCTCGGTTCTCCGCGAGTGATAACAAACCAACTCGGCGCAGTCACAACCCGCAAAGACTATATGGCTTTCGGCGAGGAAACCTACACCACGCAGAGAACCTCATCCCTGAATTGCGACAATCAAAGCGAGACGCGGAAAGGCTACACGGGTTACGAGAAAGACGACGAAAGCGGTTTAGATTTTGCACAAGCGCGATATTACAACTCGGCGCACGGGCGATTCACATCGGTTGATCCGCTCATGGCATCGGCAGATGGGAAGAATCCGCAGACGTTTAATCGTTACAGCTACGTCTTAAATTCACCGTATAAATTTACTGACCCGCTTGGATTGATTTCAAGTTCGACAGGTGCGTGTGGAACTGGTTGTCGGAACAGCGGAGATTTTGTTGATGGTTCGGCTTTTCGTGGGCGTGATACTACTTTTGATTGGACAATCATTGATGGTTGTATACCAGGTCAGGCATGTGCAGAACCTGTTAAGAATCCTGATCCTAATTTAAATGCAGAGAGAAATCCGCATACTAAAATGTCAGCATCGGATGCCAAACCGAATATAAGATACGCGAATATCGTTCCTAAATCTTCTACTATGTTAGGACCAATTAATGATACTGTACCAGGTGAAGATGGTGATGACGATACATATCAAAGTGGATGGGGTAGTAAGTTTTGGTTTGAGTTACGAGACACAGAAACAAATGAATTGGTTCCTTTTATTACGGCTACGATCGTTCTATCTCCAGATAGAATGTCCCTTACCCTAGGAAAGGCAAATAAAGAAACTTCGGGAGAAGTTCTTCTTGGTTACATCTTTATTACCGGTGGGGAGAGCATTAGCCCTAATACACAACAAATTGAGAGAGGGGATGTACAAAATTTTTCATCGGAAAAATTATATAGGGTGACTCTCAGTTCAGGAGGCTTTGTAGATGAGTGGGATTTTAAGGCTTCTATTAGTAGAAAAGACAATGTGGATGGAGCACCAACATTGGTTTTTACCTCTGGTAAGGTAATTTCAGCTATCCCGATAGTTCAAACAGTTAAGGTAAAAAATCCATCAACGGTAGGACCACCCTTACCTAAATAAGATATTTGTAATAATGTGAAAATTTATTTTTCTTCGGCGGAGTATTTTTAGAATCAAAATTAGTTGCAGGTTTATATTAAAAATTATGATGAGCAAAATAATCAGAAAAAAAATGGCAATCATTATTATGAATTGCGCAGTAATTTGTTTGCTAGGAACGATTTATGCTTTCGGACAGGAAAAAGAAACCGAAATAAAAAACAAGAAAATAACGATGAATCTTGAGAAACAACCTTTAGGGATTGTTTTCAGGCAACTTATGGTTAATTACGATGTGGCAATTGGATTTGAGGAATCCATTTTGGATAGAGAACATAATGATTATGATTTTGAAACTAATCTGCCGAATCTTAAGGGACAAAAATCTGTAAGTGATGATGGCAACGTAGAAATTTCAGTCGTAAGTGAAAGAGTTTATACGGTAAAACAACATTGGTTTACAATAAATGTAAAAGATGAAAGATTGGAAGATGTTTTAAATACGATTATCGCGCAAATGAAAAATTACAAGTGGGAAATAAATGACGATGTTGTCAATATTTTTCCAATTAGAGGTCGTGATGAGAGATACGCTAGCCTCTTAAACTTAAATATTAAAAATTTTGATTTGGGTAAACCTACGCCACCAATTTTCCTAGTCAGAAATAAACTAATTACTCTGCCTGAAATTAAAAGTTTTTTAGATGAAAACAAACTTTTTATAAGTTTTTATCGTGAATCATTAGATAATCTAGCAAGAAAACTGCCAAGTGAACTTAGTTTTTCAAATTTAACATTAAGAGAACTTTTCAATAAAATTACAAAAATTAAAAGAGGCGGTTGGATATTAAAAACAAACGATATTTTTGGCACAAAAGAAAAGGAATATATCGAAATTGACATTTAGATATCCTTTGAAATGAGAGGCTTTCAGTTCAAAGACAGTCCGAACAATAGGCAAATACGGCTTTTAGCTATATGTATTCAATCACTGGAAATACGAGTTGGTTGGTCAAATATCAATATGAAGCTTTCGGTAAACTTTTATCGGAAACCTATCCATCAGGCAGAACGGTCAAGGCGGATTACAATCAGGATGGCGATGTGTCAAGCATTTGGGGAACGGTCGGGACGCAGAATCGGCTCTATGTCAACGGCATCAGCTACAACTCAAGCGGTGCAATGGAAAGGCTTCGTTTAGGAAATGGCAAATGGGAAACGACT
>JANPDZ010000622.1:0-5904 GCA_031431735.1 Acidobacteriota bacterium
GTATCTTTTGTCCGACACTTTCAGCGTCGCCATGGATTATCAAACTGACGTAGGGTGTCGCTCACGATGTTCGCTTTACCCTACGCTATTATATTTGTCGCTTTCAGCGACCAAAACCAATTTGCGTAACATGAGTTATAAAATTCAGGCAAGGCATAGTAACTTTGTGTTGGATATTCCAAATGGTCAAGTAAGACGAACGCTGATTTTTCCCAAATAGTTCGGCGCGAATAATTTCCGAAATATTGATGGCTTGCCTGATATATTGACGCGCCGTTTCAAGATCGCCGACACGGTTTTCAAGCTGTGCCAGATTATAAAGCGTTTCGGCACTGGCGTAGCGGTCTTTATTCTCCCGATTTATCTCAAGAGCTTCAAAATACAGTTCCCGCGCTTTGTTTTCCTGCCCCAGCGCAATGTAGCTTTTGAACTCACGCGAAACAGGTGAGGCGAACTTTAATGAAAAAGTGTCTTGAGCAAAGATATTTATGCTCAAATACGCCAATAATAAAATTATCAGAAAAAAGTATGGTGGTTTTTTACACATATTAAAAGGATTTTTTGTATTTGAATTTAATAAACGAATAAATGTTCCTGCCGGGCGCCCATCGGTGCAAAAAAGGCGCGGAAAATGTGCGACATTTTGTCAATTAAAAATACTCGTTTCATTGTTTTGCTCTTAGCCGTCTGACCTTGATCCGGTGTTATTCATCATCAGTTGAATATCGAAAAGAAGCATCAACCGACGACCGACAACGGACAACCGACAAATATGTTTGAATAATAGTCAAACATTTCAGCAGTTACAAGTTTATCGTTTTTTTCATATTTTGAGAGTCTGCCGGAGCAAAAAAATAAAAGGTTCAAAATGATTGACTTTTATCAATAATTGGCGGTAAGATAATTTTCAAATTGAACGTAAATTCTCTCTTCAAAGTGCTTTAAGATAGATAAGTTAGCAAAGGCATTTGATCGTTTTAATATTCGTATCTAAAATCTTCATTACAGACAAAAGCAGATTTACCGATTTTTTGAATTAGGAGTTATTTACCCGAAACATCTTCTCAGGCAGGAAAGAAAGTTATGGCGACGACACAAGACAATAGATTGTTGGCGATTTACACTTCTTTGGGCAAGGATTTTCTTTTGATCAACCGGATCACCGCTTCAGAAGGTCTTTCCCAACTGTTTTCGTTTGACGTTGAACTGCTTCACGAAGAAGAATCCCCCGGATTTGAAGCGACGGTCGTTGACCCGACACAGATCATCGGAACAGCGGTGACGATTTCGATTGACCAAAGAGACGGAACAATTCGTGAGCTAACGGGCATTGTCAATCGTTTTTCGCAGGGAACCCGCGATGTTCGTTTTGCTTATTATTACGCGAAAATTGTTCCGCACATTTGGATCCTGACGCAAAAATCCCAAAGCCGCATCTTTCAAAACATCTCGGTTCCTGACATCCTGCGAAAAGTATTTGAAGGTTTTGAAGTTACCTGGCAAATTCAGGGAGTTCAAAATAAGCGAAATTATTGTGTTCAATACCGGGAATCGGATTTTGATTTTGCCTCGCGCCTGATGGAAGAAGAAGGAATTTATTACTACTTCGAGCATAAGGACGGGAAGCACAAAATGGTCGTCGCCAATACGCCGCAATCACATTCCGATTGTCCTTCAAAAGCAAAGATTCCGTATTTTATTGACGTCACCCGCCAAGCCGAAGATTTCGTGACCTCGATCAATAGTTGGCGCACCGATTATCAACTCCAAACCGGCAAAGTTACGCTTTGGGATCATAATTTCCAACTTCCCGCCAAAAAACTCGATTATCAAAAAACGAGCGTCTTTTCGGTCGGTGATAATCAGAAACTGGAGCTTTATGATTTTCCGGGCGGGTATGGCAGAAAATATGACGGAATTGACAGTTCGGGCGGAGAACAAAGCGGCGAATTGGCGCTGGCCGAAACTGACAAACAAGATGCCGTCAAAATTGTCTTAGAATCTTTGGACGCGCAATATAAAGTGATCAGCGGAGCGGGCGATTGTTCGGCGATGACTTCGGGCTATCGTTTCGAACTGTTCAATCATCCGATCAGCGCCAACGACGGGCAATATGTGATTATCTCGATCACGCACGAAGCCGAACAAAATCCGAGTTACGTTTCGGATGACGAGACGGAAGAGTCTTATTCAAACAGTTTTACGTGCATCGCCCACGGTTCAGGCGCACCGCCGTTCCGTCCGCCGCGCAAAACTTCCAAACCGATTGTTCAGGGCAGCCAAACGGCGTTTGTCGTCGGGCCGGCCGGCGAAGAGATCTTTACCGATAAATACGGACGCGTTAAAGTTCAGCTGCATTGGGATCGTGATGGTCAGGTTAATGCGGGCAGTTCCTGCTGGGTCAGGGTCGCGCAACCTTGGGCGGGAAATAAATGGGGAACGATGTTTATTCCGCGCATCGGAATGGAAGTGATCGTCCATTTTCTCGAAGGCGATCCCGACCAGCCGATCATCACGGGTTGCGTCTATAATCCGCAAACGATGCCGCCCTACACTTTGCCTGACGAGAAAACAAAATCAACGATCAAATCGAATTCCTCGAAAGGCGGCGGTGGATTTAACGAATTTCGTTTTGAAGACAAAAAAGGCAGCGAGCAGATCTTTATTCACGCCGAAAAGAATCAGGACATTCGCGTCAAAAATGACGTGATGGAAACGATTCTGCACGACCGGCATTTGATAATTGAGAATGAACAGTTTGAAAAAGTCAAAAAAGACAAGCACTTAAAAGTTATGGGCGACCATAACGAAAAAGTTGACGGTTCGATTTCAACCCACGCCGGCGTGGATTTTGAAGAAAAAGCCGGCACAAAATTTGCGGTTGATGCGGGCACGGAAATTCATCTCAAATCGGGCACGAGTATGACGCTTGAAACCGGCACATCGCTGACCTTAAAGGTCGGCGGAAATTTTATCAACATCAATTCGGGCGGCATTTTTATCAAAGGCACGATGGTCATGATCAACAGCGGCGGCGCGGCCGGTTCGGGTTCGGGCAGTAGTCCCGAAGCGCCGAAAGAACCGAAAGTAGCCGATACAGCCCAACCGGGCGCACGAGTTTCGCTGTCACCGAAAGCACCGCCGCCAAAGCCGGTATTTCAGAGTCCGGCGGCACTTGTGCTGACAACTGCCGCACAGGGCGCAGCAACATTTTGTGAAATTTGCTCAAGACAATCATAGACAACTTGTCAGAACCGTCGGCGGTAGCAGATGGTTTAATATGTGATAAATAAACCATCTGCTACCGCAGAACATTTTTTGGGATAATTGATGAAACAGCAATTAGAAAAATACCTGTTTAGAACTGATGCTCATACTTACGCTGTCTTAGACGGTGCATCGGTGCCGGATCTACCGGTCAAGCTTTATGAAATGAATGCCGCAAATGTTTGTCTGTATCGCGGCGAACTGCCCGCAGACCTCGTCTATGTCGCGCCGTATCTGGTTCATTTATATCCCGGAACGGCGTTTACGGATTGGCTTTTGACGGAATGTTGGGGAAAGCACTGGGGCATATTTGCCCAAAGTCCGGTCTCATTAACCGGAATGCGCAGACATTTTCGCCTGCTTTTAACGGTGGATGACGAAAACGGCAAGCCGATGCTTTTTCGTTACTATGACCCGCGGGTTTTGTTGCCTTTTCTGATGACCTGCAATAGTGACGAACTTGAAATATTCTTTGGGCAGGTTAAATATTATTTTGCCGAGCTGCCTGATGCATCCCAATTATCAAGGTTTAATTTTGCTAAAAATAAGTTGAAAGAAACAAAGCTGAAACTTGAGGTTGATAAGTAGTCCGGCAAGTTTAATGTGATTTTGCCCGGCTGTTAAAAAAACTAATTTAAACCAATGAGATTATCAATTCGTCCTGAACAAATGCTGGTGGTTGAGACAGTCGCTCAAGAAAATTTTGTGCGCCGGATCGCCGCGCATCTTCTTGAAGAGTATCCGAAATCGTCGGTCATTTTGCCCGGTGATGAAAAATTTACGGTGGATGAATTGCCCGAAGAAACGTTGCACGATTTGGTTCGCACCGGCATTGCCCGCGCCCGCAGTTACAGATTGACCTTTGAATCTTCGATTTCCGCTTTTACGGCCGTGATGTTTGAGATTGCGCCGAACTTCGACACGCACCGTCTGTCGCAGGTGCTTCTCAATGACGAGGAAGTCGAACCAAACAATCGGCTTGATGAATTGCTTAACGTCTTGACCGAAAAGAACTGGGAATCCATCCGGGAAGATTACGACCCGAATGCGTGGAAACCTGAAAAAGAGACGGAAGATGTTGTTGAAACGCCGGTCGAGAATAAAGCAAATCCAAAAGAACCGGAAGATTTTGATTTTCAGGAGACGGTGAAATTATAAATCCCGGGGAGTAAAAATACGATGTCGAATGGTTTAGCCGCTAAGATCAAGAAAACGCAGAGTTCTTTTCCCGCGCAAAAGCCCGCGTCAGTGGTTGAGTGTCCTTTCAAGAAGACCGTTTCCGAAGCACCGGTACCGGTCGAGGTCGAAACCGCTTTTCAGATGACGCAACAAATTCTGCAATCAATGAGCGGAAGCAAACCGGCCGAAAAACCGAAAGAAAAGAAAGCGTGGATCGAGATAATTTTGGTTGATATGGAGGGCAAACCGATGCCCGGCATCAAATACCGCATCACCCCGCCCGGCGGCGCGCCGAAAGAAGGCAGACTCAACCAACACGGACAAGCCGGGCTTTATGAGATTGACCCCGGAAGCTGCAAAATTACGTTTCCCGATCTGGATAAGGAGGCTTGGGATTAATAATTATGGCGATTAATTATCAAGTAAAACAAGGCGATTGCATCTCCAGCATTGCCTTTGAACACGGCTTTTTTCCGGATACGATCTGGGATCATCCAAGTAATGCCGTATTAAAAAAGAAACGGCAAAACCCGCATGCGCTGATGCCGGGTGATGTTGTTTTCGTACCCGATAAACGACTCAAGGAAGTCAACGAACCAACCAATCAGGTCCATAAGTTTCGGGTCAAAAATGTTCCTGCGAAATTGCGAATTCAGTTTATGCTGATGGGCAAGCCGAGAGCCAATGTTCCGTTTACACTGACGGTTGACGGGAACATTGTTTCAAAACCGGGTGACCGCACCAACGGCGAGGGGTTTGTCATTAGTTCAATTCCGCCCGATGCCGGGCAAGGGACGCTCGTTCTGGTGGAAGGGGAAAATGAAGAAGAATATAATCTGCTGTTAGGACATCTGAACCCGGTCAGTGAAGTAACGGGAGCCAAACAACGATTGTTCAATCTCGGTTATTATAACGGATCCATCAATCAGGAATTGGATAAAGAAACGAAGGACGCGATCCGCGATTTTCAGAAAGCTGCCGGTTTAAATCAGACGGGCGAACTGGATCAGACCACCCAAAACAAACTAAAAGAAATTCATGATGCACAGTAATTAAGAGGTAAGACAATGGACCCTATTGAAAAAAAAGATCAGTTTGAAGAAAAAAAAAAGCAGGTTCACCGGCAGCCGCTAAAGCTTTTCACCGAGCGTTCATATGTTGATTCGCCGAATAAAAATGTGAGGGACGTGAGGCCGCTGTTGGAACTGGTCAAGGTTGACCATCATTTTGCCCCGTGCCTCAACCAACCAACCGAGGATTTGCAGATCGTTTACAAAATCAAAAATTTCGGAACACTCCCGAACGCCCGGGTCGTGCTCATCATAAAAGATCGGACGGGCGGACTGATTTACTTTCACCAGCTCGACGCCAACCAAAAGGCGGATACCCCCGATCAGGGGCGCACTCTGACCTGGAAGGGTAACGTCATAAAGAAGGCGGGCAATTGGGAAGTCGGTG
>JANPDZ010000623.1:0-9924 GCA_031431735.1 Acidobacteriota bacterium
AGGCATTACGGGTAAATTTATTAAACCTTTGTTACTTAGTAAAACAAATTAAATAACATACCCCACTAGTGTTCAGTCAAGGTTGAATTGACGGGTCAGAACCGCCTGCGCCTACGTGGTGGTTGAATGTCGCCAAACGAAGATCTTACTTTGAAACTTAAACCATCTGCTACCGCAGAACCTTCTTCTGACAAATCAGCCAATCCGTCAATTCATTTTTGAATGAACATTGGTGGGGTATGTTATTTTCCGTCTTTTACTAACCTTTCATCTTTCTCAAATTAAAGGTGAAAAAGAACCGATAAAACCAATTACAGGTCTGGAAGGGTTGTTTTACGCCCGCTCTTTCAGCACAGATTTTATCTTTAACTTTTTACTGACGCATTACCTTTTTTCGTATTTTTCGTGTGTGCGCGTGGGCAAATCTCTTAAAAAACGAACTTTGCCGAAAGTTGAACAACGCGCGCTCCGCCGTAAAGATAAAACGGTGTGAAATTTCCGCCTCCGAAAGTTGAATTTGATCGTCCGAAGTATGAATTGGGCTGAACCGTTCCGTTTGAACCGACAGATCCGAGATTTCCGCTGACATCCGCAAAATTCGTGTTGTTCAGCAAATTATAGGCATTGATCGCAAGTTCGAGACGCATTTCGTTGGTAAAACGAATGCGTCTTTGCAGACTCGTATCGAGCTGGAAAAGCGAGAAACCACGCAAAGAATTGCGCGGTAACGTGCCTTGCCGGATTGTGTTCGGAATCGAAAAAGCATTTGGATTCAATTGTTTGATGCCGTTTTCGGTCAAATAAACGGGCGCGTTGGCGATCTGGTCGGCGCGAACAAATTCCTTGCCGAAATCAGTAATGCGAAAATAACCGACATTGACGGGAAACGCCGAACGCGCATTTGTAAAAGCCGAAAGTGACCAATCTTTTGTCAGACTCTTTTTCCAACCCGAATCAAAAACGGTCGGAATTTCATAAACCGCGTAAAGATTCATTTGATGGCGCACGTCAAAATCCGACGCGCCGTTTTCAGTCTTCAAATCCGTCGAAACAAAATTGTTTTCACGCAGCGCGTCGGGCGAAAAATTGTCAGTTGATTTCGATAAACTGTAACGGATATTGAACGAAAAGCCTTGTGAAAAGCGGCGTTCAAACCTGAGTTGTAACGAACTGAAATCGGATTTTGCGTCGTTGTTCGTCAGGCGGACAACATTAAATTGCGGGTCGGCGTTCAAAAATGTCCGCGTCAAAAAGAGTTTTCGCCCCGCAGAAGCGGTGTAAGTGGCGGTGAAAATATGGTTACGGAAAAGTTCCTGCTGATATTCGCCGAAAAAGTGCCAGGCGCGCGGAGTTTGCAGATCGTCAGCGAAGACGAGCAAAGGTTTTAGCGAATTTGTTGGCGTTGCGGTAAAACTCAGGTTTCGCGCGAAATTTCCGCTCGCAAAGGGAAATGAATTAGCGAAACTCTCGGTTGCCGCAACGTTTCCGTAATCAAAATAAAGTCCGCCGCCGCCGCGAATGACGGCTTTGCCATTGTCAAAAACGTCCCACGCAACGCTTGCCCGCGGTGCGAAATTGTTGGTCTGCTTCGGCATTTGCGGCGAAGCATTTTGAAAAACGGCATTTGAAACTGCAACTTTCGGCGCAAAATCGGCGTCCCAACGCAATCCGAGATTGAGATTCAGGCGCGGCGTGACGCGCCATTGATCCTGCACGAAAAGCGAAAAGTTATTGATCGTCGCGTCGGGCCGCGAAATGCGGGAAATTTCGTTGATGCGCGAAGCCGTTCCGCTTAAATTGACGCCTGCAAATAAGACGCTTCGTTCCCGTTGCGCGGCACCGATGTCAGCCGAAAGTCGGCGAAAGTCGGCGCCGAAACTCAAATTGTGATTGTTCCGGAGCCACACCACCGAACCGTTTGCCTGAAATTGGTTGACGGTCGTTTCGTTCTTGCCGCCGGCGGCGATCGCTGAATTTTTGCCGTTCAAATCGTATTTGAGAAAATCGAAAGACGTCTGAAACAGCGTTGAAGATACATTTGCACCGCCAAATTTATCGATCGAAAATTGCTGCGCCGCGTTGTTTCGTGTGAAATTTACACGAGCCTCCAAGACAACCGTCGAACCCGGCGTAAAAGTCGTCCAAGCCGAAAGGGAATTGGTCTGCACATCGAATTTTCGCAGAGTATTGAGCGAAAAATCGCGATTCCCGCGCAAGCTCGCATTTGAATCGGCAAAATTAAAGCGCGTCCCGATACGAAGTTTGCTCATCGGTTGCAGATCAATCCGAATGCTGAAAATATCGTGCGCCGCCGGGTTTGTAAAGCTCGCCGAAAATTCCGCTAAACCGTTGGAAGTTGCCTGCCCATTGGCAAGCGGAAAGGCATTTAAGACCGCACGGATTTCGGGCAAAGCCGTTTGACGTGAGCTGAAATCGGGAACTTCCGACACGGCAAAACCGGACTGGCGAAGCCGTAAACCTTCGTAGCCGCCGAAAAACCAGGCTTTGTCTTTCCAGATAAATCCGCCCAAGCTTCCGCCGAATTGATTGAGGCGCGACGGCGGGCGAGCGAGATTTTTAGAATTAGCAAAAAAGTCGTTAGCGTTTAATTTTTCGTTTCCGAAAGTTTCAAAAACCGAGCCGTGATAGGAATTATTGCCGCTTTTGGTCGTGAAGTTGACGGTTGCGCCCGAGGTGCGCTGTTCTTTGACCGAAGCCATCGTTTTAACGGTCGCTTCCTGTGTCGAACCGATCGTCGAAAGACTGTTTGTGCCGCCCGAAGCCGTCAGATCGGGCAACGCGCCGAGATAGCCGGAAAGAGAAGTTTCATCCGACGAAACCGCCGTGTTTGCGCTAAAACCGTCAACTGTAAAGACATTTGAAGTCGAACGCTGACCGTTTGATGAGATCAAACCTTGCTCGATTTGCGAACGCCGGTCGGCAGTTTGCGTAACGCCGCCGGCGGTCGAGAGTAGCGATTGAAAACTTATTCCGCGTGGTAGTGCATTCAGCGTTTGGACGGTGATGTTGGTTTCAATTTTTGTATCGGACGTGTCCATATTCGTTGTCGAATTAGCCGTAACTTCAACCGTCGCCGAAACACCCGATGCGCCGTCAACCTGATAACCGCCACTTAAAGGCTGTGGTTGAACATTTGGCGTCGTTTTCATCTGACTTGTAAAGGTTGTTCCGTTTGGTAAAGTGTCGCTGCCGTTAGTGGGCTGTGCGACGGGAACTTCAATGCGATTCGGCGCAGTCGTTCCGTCAGTCACGATCTGGTCGTCAACCGCGACGAACGACGTAAAAGGCGTGAGAATCCTGAATTCCAGACCGAGACCGGTCATCGCCCGTTGCAGTTCTTCCGCCATTTGATTTTTTGCCAAACCCGTGTAATCGCGCCGCGTCAGATCGGCAATTTTCCGCCGCGCCCAGATCGTCGCCAAAACATCATTTTCGGCGTTTTGTTCGGGAAAGCTGACGGCAATTTCGCGTTGAAACGCTTGTCCCTGCATTTTGCCGTGCAGAATAACCTTACCGTTTCCGCCTTTTGAGTATCTTCCGACGATTGAAACGGGTTTTGCGTCAAACAGATCGGGAATCAATTTCGGATAAACTTCGTCTGTTTCAATTCCTTGAAATTCAAGCGAAATATCGGTCAGAAGCGGATTTCTGACGCGTTCGTAAAACCTGCGGGCGGCGGCTGAACCGTTGTCTTTGAGTCCGACATACTCGACATCGCCGCGTCCTTCGCGGGAAATTTCGTCAAGCAGAAAATGATTGACCGAATCGCCGATGCCGAACGCAAAAACTCGTGCGTTCGGATGTTTTTGCACTTCGGCGATGATTTCCGCTTCGTTGCCGACCTGCCCGTCGGTCATAAAACAAACGATGCGGACGTGATCGTTTGAATCCGAGGGCGCGAGCGCGGCTGTGATCGCCGTCATCATTTCGGTGCCGCCGCCGGAATCGGAATCGGACAGCCATTTTTTTGCTTTTTCGATATTCTCTTTGGTTGCCGCGACCGGTTTGTCGAACAAAATCCGCGTATTGCCCGCAAAGGTTATGAGGTTAAATGTGTCGTTCGGATTAACGTTTTCGAGCGAAAGCCGCATTGCTTCTTTTGCCTTTTTGATCGGAAAACCGTCCATCGAACCCGAAGTGTCGAGCACGAAAACGATTTCTTTCGGCATCGTGTCGGCGGGAAAAACTTTGTCGGGCGGTTGTAGAATCATTGTAAAAAATCCGCCTTGCTCGTCTTTATGCGTCAAAATCGCGTCCTCGATCTTAACTCCGGCGGTTTTGTATTTCAGCACAAAATCGCGGTTCGGAATCTCCGTTTCGTCCTTTAATTTAACGATAAATTGGCTTGCCGAAAATTGTTGAGTTTCGATCAGATGCGTGTTTGAAGAGACATTTTCGATGGAAACGCCAGCGTCCAAGTTTACTTCCATCGAAACGGTGTGACCGGGACGCGCCTTTGAATTCGGCGAGATCTTGGCGGCATCTTCCGGATTGACAGATGAAGGAATGTAACGCTCGCCGATTGTCATCGGGAACATAAATTCGTAAGTATCATCCGCGTATTTCAAGGTTTCGACATAGCTGATAACGACTTTAATTTCCGCGTCCGGCGTGATATTGGCGACCGACTGCGTGAAAATATTCGGACGTTGCTGTTCAAGAAGCGCGGCAACCTTTCCATCTTTTTTCGCTTGGTCGTATATTTCCTGCGCTTTCTTGCGCTCCATAATTTTGCCTTTGACGCGGCGGTCGCCGATCTTTATCGTCATATCGTCAACCGCCGCATCATTTGGCAATGGAAATGTATAAACGGCTTCGATTTTTTCCGCAAAAGGGTTTTGAAAAGTTTGCGTGACGGTGACACGCGAGATAAAACCGCTGATCTCTGCTTTGACTTCGGTGTTTTTCAGCGGACACAAACCTTTTGATTTGCCTTCTGCGTCAATCACGCGCAGCGAACCTTCAGTTTGAGCAAACGCCGTCACCGATAAAAGAATGAGAAAAAGACACACTCCGACCCCGCGAACAACGAGAGATTTTTGACGCATAAACCACGCTCCAAGTTTTGTATTTTATTTAATTTGTAAAATCAACTGTCGTTTCAAAGGATGCAGTGAGTTTTGGATTTGGTTGCTTGAGCGGGAAAAAAGTTTCTCCGAGTTTCAAGTTCCGGGTTTCAAGTTCCAAGTAGTCGGAACTTGAAACTTGGAACCTGAAACTTGAAACTAAGTAGATCAATTTTTAAGTTTTCTAGGGTTTTGAGTTCAATTTAGCGGATTTCTGTCTTCGTTCAGAGTCCACGCTTCAGCGTGTTCCCGCCAGCGAAGCGCGGCGGGATTCAAAGTGCGTTCCGCGTTTGGACTCTGAACGAAGACAAATCCCCGGATAATTTAATAATCGGATTACTTATCTATATGTCGGAAGAAACTTCGGCGGTTTTCGCATCTTTGTTGCTTGCTCAAAGGCGTAAGCGATTTTAATGAGCGCGGGTTCGGAAAATGCGCGTCCGACAAAAGTGATGCCGACGGGCAGTTCCTGCACATATCCGGCCGGAACAGTGATACTCGGATAGCCCGCGACGGCCGCGAAACTCGTGATTCCTTCAAACACGCCGCAGTCGCCGTTGACCAGATCGGTCATCCACGCAACGCCGCCCGAAGGCGCGACGATCGCGTCGAGTTTGTTTTTGTCCATCACTGCATCAATGCCCTGATCCTGCGTGTAGAGCTTGGTTTGGAGCAGCGCGATCCGATAAGCGCGTTCGTTCAAATCGCCTTTTTCCTGAGCCAGTAGAAAGATTTCCTGTCCGAAATACGGCATTTCCTTATCGCGGTTGGCATCGTTGAATTTGATCAGATCCGCCAGCGTTTTCATTTGTCCGCCGCGCGCCGCCAGATATTTATTAAGATCTTCCTTGAATTCGTAAAGCAGAACTTCGTATTCCGCATCGCCGAATTTTCCGCTGGTCGCAAATTCGATGTCAATCAGTGTCGCGCCGCCGGCTTGCAAAACTTGCAGGTGCGGTTCGACGACCGCGTCAATTTTGGCATTTCTTCCGAAAATCTGTCGGGCGACACCGATTCTCGCGCCCTTCAAACCGTCTTTTTGCAAAAACCTGGTGTAATCTTTTTCGCCTTTTGAACTCTGCGAAGTGATCGTATCGTCTTTATCGTTGCCGACAATCGCGCCGAGCAAGACGGTCGCGTCAGCGACGGAGCGCGTCATCGGTCCGGCAGTGTCCTGACTGTGTGCGATCGGGATTACGCCGCTCCGTGACACCAGCCCGAGCGTCGGTTTCAGACCAACGATTCCGCAAGTTGATGCCGGACAAATGATCGAACCGTCGGTTTCCGTGCCGATCGCGACTGCCGTCAAATTGGCGGCAACCGCTGCGCCTGAACCCGAGCTTGAGCCGCACGGATTGCGGTCCAAAATATAAGGATTATGGGTTTGTCCGCCGCGACCCGACCAGCCGCTCGAAGATTTGGTCGAGCGGAAATTCGCCCATTCGCTCAAGTTTGTTTTGCCCAAAATCACTGCGCCCGCTTTGCGTAATTGCTGAACCAAAAACGCATCTTGTTTCGGTGTCGGCGCATCTGCCAACGCCAGACTTCCGGCGGTCGTTTTCATCTTGTCCGCCGTGTCAATGTTGTCTTTAAGCAGAATCGGAATGCCGTGCATCGCTGAACGCACTTTTCCCGCCTTGCGCTCCTTGTCCATTTCATCGGCGATTTTTAGCGCGTCCGGATTTACTTCAATTACGGAATTTAGTTTCGGGTCAATTTCCTTGATACGGTCGAGATATTTTTGCGTAATTTCCCGCGCCGTCATTTTTCCCGACTGCATCGCCGATTGAAGCTCCAAAATGGTAATTTCTTCAATCTCTGCCGCCGTTGTTGAATTTGTTAAACTATTGGCTTTCACCAAGTTATAACCCAAAAGTCCGATTCCGCCGAGCGCGGAAGCCTTCAAAAAATCGCGTCGTTCCAAGTTTTTCATAATTGTTATTTAAATCCAAGTTGCCAGCTTTATTTTAACGCAGAGAGCGCTGAGAACGCAGAGTTTTTTTTGAAATGTTCTGCCCAATTTTCACTAAAAACTGCGGCTAATAATTAAATTAAAAACAAAATCAGCCGATTTATCTTTGTTTTCCTCTGCGTTCTTCGGCGCTCTCTGCGTTGAAATTATCTTAATTTTAATAACTGGCAACTTGGATTATTTTAGCTCCAATGCCTTTCTCAAATTAGTTTGCGCGGGCGTAAAATTCGGATTTATCTGCAACGCTTTTTGAAATTTGGCGATTGCCTCTTGTTTCCGATTTTGTTCCGCGTAGATCAAACCCAAAGTGTTGTAAACTTCGGGTAAATTGGGATTTTTCCGAATCATTTCTTCCAAAATGCGGATGCCTTCCGCCGATTTTCCCTGTAAATGCAGCGACAACGCCAGATTGCGCTGAAAATCCGTGTTGTTCGGCGTGATTTCAAGTGCTTTTTGGAAAAATTCCGCTGAGTGCGCGTAGTTTTTTTGCTTCATCGCGGCGACTGCCAACCCGGAATAAGCCTCAAGCAAACGGTTCGTATCAAAAAAACTGCCATTGTCGAGTTCGATCGCTTTTTTCAGGTTTTCGGCCGCCGCGTCAAAATTGTTCTGATTTGTTTCGACCACTGCTAAATTAGCATAGGCGAGCACAAATTTCGGGTTTATCGCAACCGCTTTTTCAAAATTCGATTTCGCATCGGCAAATTTGTTTTGTTTTAGCTGAACCGTTCCGAGCGTATTATAAGCGTCGGGCAGCTTCGGGTCGTCCGCAATCGCCGATTGGCATTGCGCCGCCGCTTCGTCAAAACGATTCTTTTTTTCCAGATAATAACAAAAGTTATTTTTGACCAGATAATTTTTTCCGGTAATAGAAAGCGTTCTCACATAAAGCGTTTCGCTTGTTTTCCAGAACGAAACTTGCCGAATAGACAAAATGGTCAAGACCAGCAAACAAATTCCGCAGATCACGGCAACAGCGGTTTTATTCAATTTGAAACGCTCAAAGATCTCGCCAAACAGCCAGACAAAAATGATTGAAAGACCGATGTAAGGAATATATGTGTAGCGGTCAGCGAGCGATTGACGACCGACTTGCAAAATACCGATGACCGGCACGAGCGTTCCCAAAAACCAAAACCAGCCGACGAATAAATATTTTCGTGTTCCAAGCTGCCACAGACAAACAGCCGTAATGCCGACGAGCAAAATACACGAAGCCGCGATTTGAGCAATGCTGAAATTATTTTCAAACGGATACCAAACACCCAGATTCACGGGATAAAAAAGCATCACGAGATATTTTGCGTAAGAAATTATCGCGTTAAAAATGCGGTCGCTCAAAGAAATTGTTTCGATCGTCTGAATCGCGCCGCCCGCTTTTTGGGCAAAAATCGTGATGATCGCCGAAAGAACAGTCAGCGCAAAGAGCGGAAGTTTTTCCTTAATAAGCGGCAAAAGATTAGCCACATTCCATTTATCAAATCTTTCCAACGCCCAATAATCAAGCAAGATCAATGTGAAGGGCAATGTCACGAGCATCGGTTTTGCCATCAAGCCGAGCGCGAAGAATAGAACTGTCAAGATATATGACGGTGAGACGAAGCGACTGAGAGACGATGAGATTGCGGGTTTTGTTTTATCTCTCTGTCTCTTCGTCTCTTCGTCGCAATGTCTGAAATAAGCGAGCATCGTCAAAAGCCAAAACAATGTCGAAAGCACGTCCTTGCGTTCGGCGATCCAGGCGACCGATTCGACGTGCGCCGGATGAACGGCAAAAATTGCGGCGACAATTGCGCTTTTCCAAAAGGTGTTCGTCAGTTTATTGACGACGACGAACAGCAAGATCGAATTGGCGATGTGAAAGATCAGATTGACGGCGTGATGTCCGCCGGCATCTGAGCCGAACAACCCGGCATCGAATTGGTGCGAGAACCACGTCAGCGGATGCCAGTTAGCGGCATGAAAAGCCGTCAATGCCCATTTGAAATTTGTAAAGTTAAAACCTCTCGAAACAAACGGATTTTCATAGACATAGAGGTCGTCGTCAAGATTGATGAAATCGAAACCGATCGTTTGCGCGTAAATGATCAGGCACAAGGCGGCCAAGGCTGCAAAAACGTAATATTTCAAATTTGGGTTAGCACGCGGATTTGAACTTGCACGAGCAACCGTTTCGCTGATTTCAATTTCCGCCTTCGCAGAGATTTTGCCTGAATTCTTTTTGATCTTTTTTGTCATTTCCCGGCCTTCGCTTTTTTCAAATTTTCTGCGGCTTCCGTCAAACCGGGATTCAACTGCAAAGCCTTTTCAAACGATCCAACGGCTTCAACATTACGGTTTTGTGCGAGCAGAATCAAGCCGTAAGTATTGAAGGCGGCCGCCGCGTTCGGGTTGATCTGAATGGCTGATTCGATAAGTTTTTGCGCTTCATCAAAGCGTTTCAGGTGATAAAACATCAACGCGAGATTGGCGCGGGCATCGGAATTATTCGGGTCAATCGCCAAAATTCGGGTCAGATTTTGTGCCGCTTTTTCGTAATTTTTCTGTTCCGAATAGGCAATTGCCAAATCCTTTAGAGCATTTACCCAAACTTCGGGCGAAACCGCGTCGTCGTTGAGACGCACGGCTTTTTCCAGACTTTCTTCGGCTTCTGCGGGTTTTTTCTGCAATACCAGAGCCAGCGACAAATTCGCGTAGGCCAGAGTGAAACCCGGCTTATTGCGCAAAACTTCGCGGAAATTCTGTTCGGCTTCAGGGTATTGTCCGCGTTTGATCTGCAAAATCCCGAGTGTGTTAAATGCCAGATAAAAATCGGGTTTTGCTGCGAGTGATGCGCGGCAGAGCGGTTCGGCTTCAGCGAACCGG